>JANOVW010000102.1:0-5285 GCA_031417575.1 Rhodoferax sp.
GAGCAAACGGTCCAGGTTGTCGGGCAGGGTGTTGTAAATCGCGGTTTCGATTTCACGGGAAAAGGCCAGCGTGCATTTTTCGCCGGCATCGGGGGTCACCATGCCGTGCTCAATGTAATCATGCAGCACCTGCGGCTCCCACCGGGCAAACATTTTTTTGGCCGCAAAGTGCGCCAGTGCCTCGGCCTTTGAGGGCCAACTGGTGCGCCGCGTCTTGCTCACCTTGGCGGGTGAAACCGAACCCACAAACTGAGCCGTTTTGGCCATCTGGATCGCCGCGGCTTTCCAGCCGCCCACCAAGGGGGAGTCGAGCAGCACCACGCCTTTGACGCCATGGCCACCCATATCCGGGTGCCGCGCTGCCGCCATCACACTCAAAAAGCCGCCCAAAGAATGGCCGACCAAGAAGGCGGGTTCGCCCGCCTTTTTGATCTCGGCCTGGGCGAAGTCGGCCACCTGCTTGGCCAGATGCGGCCAGTTGTTGGTAACAGGGTAGGCCGGGTCGTGCCCCAATTTTTCAATGGCCTTCACCGTAAACCCCCGTGCCCGCAGGCTGCGAAACATGACGCGATAGGTACTGGCCGGGAAACTGTTGGCGTGGGAGAAGATGATCAGGGGCATGGAATCAGGCGATGGGTGGCAAACGGGAAGTGGAATGAGGTGCAGCGACAGGGGTCGCTCAGGTGGCGGCAACCAATTGCTTGAGCTTGTAAAGCGCCTCCAGCGCATCCCGGGGGCTCAAGGCATCCGGGTTCATCGCGTTCAGGGCGGCCTCCAGCGAGCTGGGCGCGTTGGCCGGGGCTTCAGGCGGCGCGGCGAACAGGTCGACCTGGGCGCGCGATTCGGTGGCCTTGGTTTCCAGCGCGTCCAGCGTCTGGCGGGCCTGGTTGACCACTTGCGCGGGCATGCCAGCCAGACGGGCCACCTGAATGCCGTAACTCTTGCTGGCCGGGCCGGGCTGGATTTCACGCAGGAAAACGATGTCAGAGCCCGCTTCGGCGGCGCTGACATGGACGTTGACGGCCTGGTGGTGATCGGCCGGGAACTCGGTCAATTCAAAGTAGTGGGTGGCAAAGAGCGTGAAGGCGCGGGTTTTGTCGTGCAGGCGGCTGGCAATGGCGGCGGCCAGGGCCAGGCCGTCAAAGGTGGACGTGCCGCGGCCAATTTCGTCCATCAGCACCAGCGAATCGGCGGTGGCGGTTTGCAATATTTGGGCGGCCTCTACCATCTCGAGCATGAAGGTTGATTGCGCGTTGGCCAAATCGTCGGCTGCGCCAATGCGGGTGTGAATCGCGTCAATCGGCCCCAGGCGGCAGGCCCGGGCGGGCACGTAACTGCCAATGCTGGCCAGCAGCACGATCAGCGCCACCTGGCGCATATAGGTCGATTTGCCGCCCATGTTGGGGCCGGTGATGATCTGCATGCGGGTTTTGGGCGAGAGGCGGGTGTCATTGGCGATGAAGCTGCCCGTGGTCTGCGCCAGCGCCACGGTTTCTTCGAGCCGCATTTGCACCACCGGGTGGCGACCGGCGTCGATGTCGATACACGATTCGCGCACGAACTGGGGCGCGCACCAATCGAGCGTGAGCGAGCGTTCGGCCAGGGTGCACAACGCGTCCAGGGTGGCAATGGCCTGCGCCACGCGGCTCAGCATGGGCACATGGGCCTGCAAGGTGTTCAGGAGTTGTTCGTACAGCCATTTTTCACGTGCCAGGGCGCGTTCTTGGGCGCTCAGGGCCTTGTCTTCAAATGTTTTCAGTTCGGGGGTGATAAAGCGTTCGGCGTTTTTCAGGGTTTGGCGGCGGCGGTAGTCATCCGGCACCTTGTCGGTGTGGCTTTGCGTCACCTCGATGTAAAACCCATGCACTTTGTTGAACTGCACCCGCAGGTTGGGGATGTTGGTGCGGGCGCGTTCGCGGCCTTCGAGTTCCAGCAAAAAACCGTCGCAGTTGTTCTGAATGGCGCGCAGTTCGTCGAGTTCGGCATCAAAACCGTCGGCGATCACACCGCCATCGCGCACCAAGGCTGCCGGTACTTCCAGAATGGCCCGTCGCAACAGGGCGGCGCATTCGGGCTGGGGTTGCAAGTGCAGCGCCAATTGGCTCAGCAAGTCATCGTCCAACCCGGCAATTTGGGTGTTTTGGGCCTGCTGCTGTCTAAAAACGTCCATCAGCAGCTGCGTTTTTTGTAGCGTTGCCGTGAGCCCGACCAGCTCGCGCGGGCGCACCTGCATCAGCGCGATGCGGGCGCTGATGCGCTCGACATCGGCGCAGCCTTTGAGCCCATTGCGCAAGGGCTGCCACAGGCTCGTTCGCAGCGTGCCGATGGCATCGAGCCGCTGCTGCGCCTCGCGCCGGTCCCGTTGGGGCTGCAGCAGCCATTGCTTGAGCAAGCGGCTGCCCATGCCGGTCATGCAGGTATCCATCAGCGAAAACAACGTGGGCGACTCTTCACCGCGCAGGGTTTGGGTGAGTTCCAGGTTGCGGCGGGTGGTGAGCGGCAGGTTGATGAGGGTGTTGCTGGTATGGACTTGCAGGCGGTGCAAATGGCTCAGCGCCCGGCCCTGGGTGTGTTCGGCATAGGCCAAGAGCGCAGCGGCGGCGGCATGGGCCTGCGGAATGTCTTGCGCGTTCCAGGCTTGCAGGCTGGCGGTTTTGAGGTTCTCTTGCAGTTTGCGTTGGCCCAGGGCGGCATCAAACTGCCAGTCGGGACGGATGCACAGCGAAAACACCTGGCCGGTGGTGTTGGTATGGCGCAAAGTTTTCAGGCTGGCCTCAAAGGCGTTGCTGGCGCCCGCGCTGTACAGCAGTTCACTGGGGGCAATGCGGCTGACCCAATCGGCCAACTCGTCTGCGCCGCATTGCGCCAGGTGCACCACGCCCTGGGTTACGCTCAGCCAGGCCAGCGCGCAGCCTGCTCGGGGTGCCTGATGCACGGCCAGCAGCACCGATTCGGTTTTTTCGCTGAGCAGTTCGCTGTCGGTCAGGGTGCCAGGGGTGACCACCCGCACCACCTTGCGCTCCACCGGCCCCTTGCCGGTGACTTCGCCCACCTGTTCACAAATTGCCACCGATTCACCCAGTTTGATCAGCCGGGCCAGGTAGCCTTCAACCGAATGAAAGGGCACACCCGCCATCACCACTGGTTCACCCGCCGAGTTGCCGCGCCGTGTCAGGGTGATGTCCAGCAAGCGGGCGGCTTTTTCAGCATCGGCAAAAAACAGCTCGTAAAAATCGCCCATGCGGTAGAGCAGCAAGGTGTCGGGGAACCCGGCTTTGAGCGCCAGGTACTGCTGCATCATCGGCGTGTGGTTTGATTGTTCTTCTTTTTCCATACAAATCAATTACTTATGCTCTAATTTTAGTCATTCAAGTGCAAGCTCAAAATGGTGGGAGCCGGTTTTTTTAGTGCCTTTGCGCAGGCATGGGCCAAGCCCCGCCTTGTTTGCAATATCTGTCATTGGGTCGTGCTTTGTACGATCGATCCGAACGGCTCTCAGGAGAACCCCCTCATGGATAACACACGCATCGAGTCTGACAGCTTCGGCCCTATCGAGGTGCCTGCCACTGCATTGTGGGGGGCGCAGACGGCGCGCAGCCTGCACTTCTTCGCCATCGGCGCGCAGCGGATGCCGCTGGAGGTGATCCACGCTTTGGCGTGGGTCAAATGGGCCGCAGCATTGGTAAACCGCGATTTGGGTTTGCTGTATGCCAACAAGGCGCAAGCCATAGCGGATGCCGCGCAACAAGTCGCAACCGGCCATTACGACCTTGAGTTTCCGTTGTCGGTATGGCAAACCGGTTCCGGCACGCAGAGCAACATGAACGTCAACGAGGTGGTTGCCACCCTGGCCTCGCGTGCATCGGGCGTTGCCGGCACATCAGCCCACCCAGTCCTGCCCAATGACGATGTGAATTTGGGGCAATCGTCCAACGATGTTTTTCCCAGCGCGATGCACATCGCTGTGGCCGATCAGGCCAAACGCTGGCTGCTGCCAAGTCTGCAAGGTTTGCGCGCCGCGCTCGTGGCCAAGGGGGCGTCATTGGGTGGTGTTGTCAAAATCGGCCGCACCCACTTGCAAGATGCAACGCCGCTGACATTGGGCCAGGAATTCGGGGGTTATGAAGCGCAGCTTGCCTTGTGTGAAGACAATATCCAGCATGCATTGGGGCCGGTTCACGCACTGGCCATAGGCGGCACAGCGGTAGGCACTGGCGTAAACACGCACCCGGAGTTCGGCGCGCGCGTTGCGGGCATGCTTGCCTCCCAACTCGCGCTGCCGCTGTGTCAAGCCAGTAATTTGTTTGCCGCCATGGCCGGCCATGAAGCCCTGGTGGCCTTCCACGCCGGCCTGAGGATGCTGGCTATCGCGCTGACCAAAATAGGCAACGACATCCGGCTGATGGGCAGTGGCCCCAGGGCTGGCTTGGGTGAACTGTTACTGCCCCAAAACGAGCCCGGCAGCTCGATCATGCCGGGCAAGGTGAACCCAACCCAGATTGAGGCTTTGACCATGGTTTGTGCACAGGTCATGGGCCATGACGCGGCGATTGGTTTTGCTGCCAGTCAGGGGCAATTCGAATTGAATGTTTACAAGCCGTTGATCGCGCTGGATACGCTCGACAGCATGCACCTGCTGGCGGACGCCATGCGCAGTTTCACCCGGCACTGTGTGGCGGGCCTGCAAGTCAATGAAGAGCGCGTGAAGCAACTGGTGCAGGGGTCACTGATGCTGGTCACTGCGCTCACACCCCACATTGGGTATGCCCGTTCGGCGCAGATTGCCCAGCATGCCCAGGCGCAGGGCTGCACGCTGCGCGAAGCCGCGCTGGCGCTTGGCATGGTGAATGCAGACCAGTTCGACGCATGGGTCGTTCCCCGCTTGATGCTGGGCCCGCAGCGTCGTGGTTGAAGGCAGAGCATTTGCAATCACAGCCCATTTTGACAACGGCCAGGCAGCGCCACCGACAGTGACTAGACCCTGCGATGGCAGGTGTCGTCTATCATTCCCGCCAGTTCGGCAACACCAAGGATTACACGACATGGGCGCGCAGTGGAAAGCAAAAGGCAAGGAACTGGCAGCCAATGCCAAGGGAAAATTGTTTGGCCGCCTGGCCAAGGACATCATGATTGCTGCGCGCAGTGGGGCCGATCCAGCTTCCAATTCACGCTTGCGGCTGGTGGTGGAGCAGGCCCGAAAGGTATCGATGCCCAAAGAGACGCTGGAACGCGCCATCAAGAAAGGTGCCGGCCTGACGGGCGAAACCGTGCATTTTGAGCAGGTG
>JANOVW010000103.1:0-4083 GCA_031417575.1 Rhodoferax sp.
CACCTTGGCCGGGCTGCCCATGATCATGGAGCCATCGGGGAATTCCTTGCCTTCAGTGACCAAAGAGCCCGCGCCCACAATGCAGTTTTTGCCAATCTTCGCGCCGTTGAGCACGATGGCCCCAATGCCGATCAGGGTGCCGTCACCCACCGTGCAACCATGCAACATGACCATGTGGCCCACACTCACGTTTTCGCCCAAAATCAGCGGTTTGCCGGGGTCGGCATGCAGCACCGAGCCATCTTGCACATTGCTGCCCCGCCCGATCGTGAGCGTTTCTGAATCACCCCGCGCCACCACACCAAACCACAAGTTGGCCCCCTCGCCGACGATCACGTCGCCCATCACTTGTGCGCTGTCGGCCACGTAAGCGTCTTTGCCCAGCGTGGGGGCTTTGCCGTCGAGTTCG
Organism: Rhodoferax sp.; assembly: GCA_031417575.1. GTDB lineage: Bacteria > Pseudomonadota > Gammaproteobacteria > Burkholderiales > Burkholderiaceae_C > JANYCG01. The sequence goes on from JANOVW010000103.1 coordinate 410, forward strand.
TAAATTGCCATGGAGAAGCCTTGTCAGTTGAATTTGGAGAGTGATTCGGTTGAACGCATTGTAGTTGGCCCATCAAGACGTGTTAGACTTTCATAAAATCAAACTTCAAATTTTCAAACATTTTGCTTTTTAAGATTTGACTCTGAGGTAACTGTCATGACTGCAAATGCCACTCCACCCGATTTCGTCCGGGTCAAAGAACGTTTTCAGGTCACCATTCCTGTATCGGTTCGGCGGCAAATGGATATTCAGGAGGGCGACTTCATGGAGTTGCGTTTTGTCGATGGTGAAATCCGCATCAAGCCGCGCCCCAAAGAAGTTGATGGCGTGCCTGGAGCCGATTGGTACCGCGATTTTTGTGCCCAAAACCCCGAAAACCCATTGACCCAGAATTTGACAGATGCCGAGGTGACTCGCATGGTCAAAACATGGCGTTAGCCGCGCCTGGCCAGCCGCGTGTCATCGTCGACACCAGCACTTTGGTTGGGGCCATGCTGCGCACCCGCTCCTTGCCCAGTTTGGTCTTCACATGGGTTTTGGACAACTGCATTTTGTACGCCTCCAACGCCACGCTCACCGAGCTGGCGAACGTGGTGCAGCGCGACGGTTTTGACAAGTATTTGCCGTTGCCAGAGCGCATCCGTTTTTTCCAACATTACGCGACACGTGCGACCGTGGTGACACCACTAGAGGCTGTAACAGATTGCCGCGATCACAAAGACAACAAATTTCTGGAACTTGCGCTGCAAGTGCGCGCACAGGTACTGGTCAGCAGTGATGATGATTTGCTCTGCTTGCACCCCTGGCGGGGCATTGCGTTGCTGAGCCCGGCTGATTTTGTGGGGTGGTCGGTTGCTGGGGCTGCTTAAGGCAGGGTCCCAGCCAGTGCCATTGCGCGCACTGCCAAACCAGGGGCTTATTGCCCAGAGGACGACAAAGAAAGCGGCGCTAGGGTGATAGTGCCAGTGTTCTGCACAGTGATACCGGAACCGTAATTTGCACCAGAATTGTTGTTATCAAACACAATCGTCCCGACAGATATAGCTTTCCCAGGCGTTTTATCCGTTTGGAACCCACTGGATACCAAGCTGACACTTCCACCGCCCGGCACCACACCCAATACATTGCCGGTGGTATCCAGCGAATTGGCGTTGCATCCCGAATAAGTCTTGGTATCCGCCAGCACCGGCACCGATGTTATCAATGGAGCATATTTGCCCGTGATCGTATCCATCGTGATGCTCCCACTTGTCGACACCAGCGTTGCAGAATCGTTGACATGGAGGTTTTTGGCTCGCAGCGTAATGTCTCCCGCCACAATAAGTTTGCCGTATGTCGTGACAAATCTCCCCACCACCAACACGCCATTCGTGGGCAGCCCACGAGACAAAACATCTGAGTTGGAGGTCTGCTCAGACAAGATGGTTAAATGGCCGCCCAACGCAGCAGGCGGACATTGCATCACTACCTGTTCAGCTGTATTGACGGACGCCGCACAGCCCATGGGTGCACTTTCATTGGAGAGCAGTGCCCGCCAGGTTTCATCTGGATATCGAACATCAAAGCGCAGATCTGTTGCCGAGCTTGAACCACCGCCATAAACGAAAAGGTAACCAGACTTGTCAACAACTGGCTCGACCTCAAGGGGGACGGACTGAATCGCTGGCTGCACGCCACAATTCGCAACCTGCTCAAAACCCAATTTCAATTGAGCCAGACTCGTATTCCCCACCACGCCCGCCAAACTTGCACCCATTCCAAGCATCCGGCTGACACCCCGCAACGCCCTGCCGTAGGCGTTGGCCGACGCGACATCCACATTCGGCAACGTAGTTTTCAAATCAACATCGGCACCCAGGCCAAAGGCATCCTTCACCAAACTGGCCTTGGCCTCAAAGTTAGCCAAGCTCAAACCGCCAGAACCCGTCGCAATGGCTTGGTTGTAGGCCAAAGCCGTTAGCGGCGTGGTGTGCAGTATGCTGGGGCCACCACCCAGTTTGGTGGCGCTGATCAAGGGTGCCGAAAGAGGTACACCCGCCAGCCCCGTCGCCTCGTCGGTATAAGTACCCCCTACTGCTTCAACCACGACTTCGCCAGCAAACTCCAGGCTTAACGCGTAACTACCGTCGGCCCGGCTGGTGGTGCAGCCCAGCTGTTTGCCTTTTCCGGTGGCAATCAGCTCGTAGACACAAACCTGTGCCCCGGTTACCGGGCCTTTGACGATGGAACCCGACAGGTGAGCTACAGGTGTTGCTGCGGGCGCTTCAGTGGCACCCGGTGCGACCACGGTGACGGCAGGGGCCGCTGATGTTGCCACATCACCACCGCTGGCGGTAGCTGAAGAACCGCTCCCTCCCCCGCAGGCCGCCAGCAATGCAAACGAGAGGGCCGTAGCACACCGTTGCATGGCAGACATCCATGAACCAGAGGGCTGAACAGAACGGTACTTCATGCCTCCAATGTATCCAATTCCAAGCAAGAAAACCTCCAACCGCTCACTCACGTGGATGACAATTCGGGCCATGTCAGCCACTTTGTCATTCAAAACCGATCACCTGCAAGCCGAAGCCGGGCATTTGCCCCGTGCAGACACCGGTTGGGCTGTGCCCCAGCTTCGTCAAAGTGCTCATTTATGTTTTTTGAATAATAGTCTAGAGCAAAAAGATATCATTGTTCATATAAAAAAAGCACAATTAGATACATTAAACATAGTGTTTTCGTCTACTTTAGATACCAAATCAAAGGTAGATCAATTTTTTAGACATTTTGATCAGCCCGGACGACCCCCGCGCCCCACCCTCACCCACCCGGCCAAGGTGCCACGCCGTGCGCCTTCAACCCTGGAAGGCCGGGCGGCGCTGGTTCATTCCATTTGCCATATCGAATTCAACGCCATCAACCTGGCACTCGATGCCGTTTGGCGGTTTGATGGCATGCCCGATGCCTTTTACCGCGACTGGGCGCAGGTGGCGCATGAAGAGGCGTATCACTTCTCGTTGCTGCGCGCGCATTTGCGCGGCATGGCCACTTTGCCTGACGGCAGCCCGCGTTGGGACTGCGGTGATTTTTTGGCGCACGACGGCCTGTGGGAGATGTGTGAAAAAACCGCGCATGACGTCGTAGCCCGCATGGCGCTGGTGCCGCGCACGCTGGAGGCGCGCGGGCTCGATGCCACGCCGCAAATCCAGGCCAAGCTGCGCCAAGTGGGCACGCCCGATGCGCTGGCGGCAGTGGCTATTCTGGACATCATCTTGCGCGACGAAGTGGGCCATGTGGCGATTGGCAACCACTGGTACCGCTGGTTGTGCGAGCGCGACGGGCTGGACCCGATGGCGCACTATGCGGTGCTGACCGAGCGCTACAAAGCGCCCAAACTGAGGCCGCCGTTCAATCAGGAGGCGCGCCGCAAGGCGGGTTTCAGCGCTGAAGAAATCACTTTATTGGGCTGAACGCCCGACTTATCCGCGCGGATGATGCGCCGCATGAATCGACTTCAGTCGCTCACGCGCCACGTGGGTGTAAATCGTCGTCGTGGAGATATCAGCATGCCCCAGCAACATTTGCACGGCGCGCAAATCTGCGCCGTGGTTCAGCAGGTGCGTGGCAAAGGCGTGGCGCAGGGTGTGCGGCGACAACTTGGAGCGGATATTCACCATCAGCGCGTATTTTTTGAT
>JANOVW010000104.1:0-4714 GCA_031417575.1 Rhodoferax sp.
GGCACCATCACCAACGAACTTTGCACGCTCATCATCGAGCGGTAGCCGCTGTCGACGCGCTCCACCTCGCGGGCAATCAGCCCATACGCCACGTAATTGAGGGCGGGGCCACCATATTGCTCCGGGATGGTGGGGCCCAGCAGGCCCAGTTCGCCCATTTCACGGAAGATCGCCGGGTCGGTCGTGCCTTCGCGAAAGGCCATGGTTACCCGGGGCAACAGTTTGTCTTGGCAATAGGCGGCGGCGGCATCGCGAATGGCGCGTTCATCATCGGTCAGTTGGGTATCGAGCAAAAACGGGTCTTGCCAGTTGAAAGCAATAGCTTGGGCCATGGTGTTCCTTGAAGCGTGGATATCGGGAAAACGTGTTTCTTGCTGATTATCTTCTCAGGAGCGTACCGCGCGGTCAGGCAGCTGTGAACCCGTACAAACGCGTCGGGTTGACTGACCGGACCTGGTGGGCGATGTCCGGATGGGTTCCCAGCCAATCTGCCAGCGCTGCATGCAGCTGTGGATAGGTGTTGACAAACTCATGGTTGATAAACGGCCAATCACTACCCCAAAGCAAGGCGTGCGGGCCCAGTTCGTCCTGCCAGAGTTTGCCCAATTCAATCGGGCCAAGGCCAGCAGCCAATCGGTACGGTGCACTGAGTTTGACGTACACCGCAGCACCGCCGTTGTGGCGACGCAGGCGCACGGCCATCACCGATGGGTCGTGCAATGAGGCCGTGAGCGGGCGGGCAAGTACCGGTATTTTTTGGCAACCTGGCCTCGGCACTCGGGCACATTCAGGGCGGCAAACTGTGCGCGCTGGCGGTAACCAGCGCCAAGCGCTCCAACATCTTGCCCGACGTACCCACTTTGGCCGAAGCCGGTATGCCCGGTGCCGAGGTGTATGAATGGAATGTCATCGTGGCGCCAGAGGGCACCCCCAACGATGTTGTCGCCAAGTTGGCGGCGGCATTGCAAAAAGCCATGGACGCGCCCGACGTCAAAGCCCGCCACTTGGGCCGCAAAATCGACCCCTTTTGCTTTGGTAACCGGGGGGACAGGAGCGCGGAGGCGGGCTCGCAATAATCGCGGCATCGACAACCTAGCCACACGCGAAGCCTCATGAACCAAACCAACCGAGTTTTAGCCCACACCGGCGCCCAATACCCCATCGTTCAAGCCCCCATGGGATGGATTGCGCGCACGCAATTGGCCAGCGCCGTCTCGCGGGCGGGGGGCCTGGGCATTATCGAAACGTCTTCAGGCGAGACGGAAAACTGCCAGGTCGAGATTCAAAAAATGGCCGCCTTGGGGTTGCCGTTTGGCGTGAACCTGCCGATCCGTTTTCTCAAAGACGATGCCATGCTCCAGTTCGTCTGCGCCTCGGGTGTGAAGTTTGTGACCACTTCGGCAGGCAGCCCGGCCAAATTTATCGCGCCACTCAAAGACGCGGGCATCACGGTTTACCACGCGGTACCAACGGTGGAAGCGGCGATGAAGTGCGTGGATGCCGGCATTGACGGCCTGGTGGTGGAGGGCGGCGAAGGTGGTGGTTTTAAAAACCCGGAAGAAGTCTCGACCCTGGTGCTGCTGCAGGCGATTCGCCAACGCAGCGACGTGCCCATGATCGCCGCCGGTGGCATTTGCGACGGGCGCGGCATGGCAGCAGCCTTTGCTTGCGGGGCCGAGGGCATCCAGATGGGCACGCGGTTTGTGAGTTGCGCCGAGAGCCCGGTGCACATTAACTACAAAAACGCCATCATTGGCGCCAAAGAGACTGGCACGCTGGTGCTGAACAAAAAATCCACGCCCTGCATTCGCGCCCTCAAATCAGGCCGCACGTTGGCGATTTATGAAGAAGGCGTGATGTCATTTGAAGCCATGAAGGGTATTCGCACCTTGTATTTTGAGGGCGACATGGAGGCTGCGCCCGCGCTGGCTGGGCAATCGGCCGGCCTGATCGATTCGATCAAAACCGCCCGGGAAATCATCGACGACACCGTGGCGGGGTTTTTTGAGGTGGCGCAGCGGCTGGGCGGGTTGGCCAGCAGCAGGCGCTTTGGCTAGATTTGCGCGGTTCGCCGCACGGCTTTTTCAAGTTCAAGGCTCTGTTGCGCAACGGCGTTGGTGCGCTTAAATAGGATCCGGCCTTTTCAAACATCAAGGAATTCGAACTTATCATCCAACCTTGGCGGGACAGCCGAAAGCGTTTTCAGGCAGATAACGATTGAGCCTGATCTGCAATCCATCTTGGGATAAATCAAAAGGGCGGTCATGGCGGGTGAAAACAAATCAGCAGCGCGAAAGGGCACGACACAGGTGCGAGCCGACGGAGTCGTCACGCTCGAAATGGTGGCTGCGTTGGCTGGCGTGTCGCCCAGCACGGTATCGCGGATTCTCAATGGCACTGCTGTCGTTAGCGAAGCCAAACAACAGGCGGTGGCGCAGGCTGTGGCGCAGTTGGGGTTTGTACCCAACCCAGTGGCGCGGGGATTGGCGGGTGGGCGAACCCTGAGCGTGGGCGTCATTACCCAAGCCATCGACAGCCCCTTTTATGGCGCTGCCTTGCGTGGCATTGAAGATGAGCTGGACCCGCAGGGTTACAGCCCGCTGTTTGTAAGTGGGCACTGGAACGAGCAATCTGAGGCCCGCTGCCTGGAGGTGTTGCGATCCAGGCGGGTTGATGGATTCATCGTGTTGACTGGTCGATTGCCCGATGCCACGTTGAAGGCCTATGCGAAATCTGCCCCCGTGGTGGTCACCGGTCGATCATTGTCTGCCCCCGGCTTGTTTTCTTTGAATTTCGACAATTTCGAAGGCGGACGACTGGCAACGCAACATTTGATTGACATGGGGCACCGTCAAATCGCATTCATTTCAGGTGACCCGGCGCACCCCGATGCAAACGAGCGTATGCGGGGTTACCGTGCGGCACTCGAATCTGCGGGTATTGGTTTTAACCCGGGTTTGGTGACTCAGGGCGAATACAACGAATTGAGTGGTTTGCGCGCTGTGAATCAATTGCTGGAAGGCAGGCAGCATTTCACGGCGATCTTTGCTGGCAACGACCAAATGGCATTTGGCGCGGCGCTTGGGTTGCAACGCCATGGGTTTCGCGTACCCGATGATGTATCGCTGGTTGGTTTTGACGACCTTCCGAGTTCGATGTACGCCACTCCGCCTCTCAGCACCGTTCACCAACCCGCTTACGAACTCGGGCGCTTGGCCGCGTCCGCCCTGCTTCAATTGTTGGCGGGGCTTGAGGCTGACACGTTAATACCCGCACCTCGATTGATTGCGCGGGAATCCAGTCGTCGAATTCGCACGTAATCACAGTTTTCGCGGGATTTCCCTAGGTAAATCCTGTCAAAAACGGCTTTTATAATGAATTTATGAAAGCGCTTTCAAATCAAACGCGTCGCTCTGCTTTGGGTTGTCTTCTTCTGACGGCACTGGCATCGCCAGCGCTGGCGCAAACAACCCTCACCATAGCGGCCTTTCCGGCGGTTGACGAAATCGTGCGGTCTGCGATTCCCCTTTGGAAGCGCAGTCACCCCACGGTGGACATCAAAGTCGTTAGCCGGCAGTTTGCTGATCACCATACGGCCATGACGACCGCTTTGTCTACCTCGTTCTACTTGCCAGATGTAATGGCCCTGGAGGTGGGTTATGTGGGGCGATTTGCCCAAGGTGGCGGTTTGGAAGACTTGACCGGGCCCGCCTACAACATCAAACAATTTGAGTCGCGCTTTGTTCCTTACGCATTTCAGCAGGCGACCAGCCGAAAAGGTGCCGTGGTTGCAGTACCCACCGATATCGGACCCGGTACCCTGCTGTATCGGCACGACATCTTGGCCAAAGCCGGCGTCAGCGAATCCGAATTGACCCAATCCTGGGAAAGTTACGTTGCAACCGGTGCCAAGGTAAAAGCGGCCACGGGGTCGTACCTAATGGCGCATGCCCGCGACATGAAAGACATCGTCATCCGCACCGGCATCAAGCCTGGCGAGGGCTTGTACTTTGACAACCAATCCAATGTGTTGGTGAATTCACCCCGATTTGTGCGGGCCTTTGAACTGGCGCGTGCAGTCAGAACCCAAAAACTGGATGCCAAGGTATCGTCGTGGTCCAACGAGTGGTCTGAAGGGTTCAAGCGGGGCACTATTGCGACACAAATGACCGGTGCCTGGCTTGCCGGACACCTCAACAATTGGTTGGCGCCCACCACCAGCGGCAAATGGCGCGCCGCACAATTGCCTGAAGGTGCGTTTGCGGCGTATGGCGGCACCTTTTTTGCCATTGCGCGCGGTGCGCCCGCCGCGCACAAAAAGCTGGCTTGGGAATTCATTCAGATGATGACGCTCAACCGGGAGGTTCAGCTGGGTGCTTTTAAATCACAGGATGCCTTCCCCGCGCTTCTGGAAACTTATGACGATGCCTTTTTTGAGCTGCCCATCGCGTTTCTGGGCGGCCAACAAGCCAGGCTCGGTTGGCGCTCGGCGGCCGGCCGCATCTCTGCCGTAACCGTGCACAAGCAAGACGCGTTTGCCGACGAGGTGATCAATACCGAGTTGGACAAGGTGCTGGACCGCGGCAAAAGCATAGCCGCAGCACTGGCTGACGCAGAACGCTTGTTAAAGCAACGGGCTCATCGCTAGCAGCAGATTCAACCGTCCCCGTCTTGCCCCACAACCACAGGTCTCCGACATGAAGCTTCCCGCAAG
>JANOVW010000105.1:0-3338 GCA_031417575.1 Rhodoferax sp.
CCGCATCAAAAAACCCAAACTTGACCGCTACTTTCCATACAGTCATTCCCGTACGGAGTTTTTATTGCACGTGAACACCAACATCGCGTTTTTCGATATCCATGCGGTGGCGACTGAATGCAGTGACCCCACCGACAACAAGTTTCTTGGCCTGGCATTGGATGCCGGTGCGACCGTGATTGTTTCAGGCGACCGCGCGCTTCAAACGCTTCACCCCTATCAGGGGATTGCAATCTACTCGCCAGCTGAATTCTTGCAGGCCCACGCCCAGTAGCCTAGGCAAGCGCAAGCCACATGTGAACCTTGGCCTTGAAACCAGCAGGTGTCAGGATGGCCATCGGTTCAACGCCAAACGCCTGAAACCCCGCACTTCGATACAGGTGACCGGCCGACCCATTGCCTTCTGTCACTGTGAGGTTAAGCACACGCACACCGGCCTGGGCCCGCGCACGCGCAACGGCTGCCTGCATCAGCGCGCGCCCGGCACCCGTGCCGCGTGCAGTGGGCGCGACATACATACCGATGACATGGGCTTTGTGCTTCGTTTTGGGTTTGGCCGAAATCTCCAGCGCCACACTGCCAACGAGCGCCCCGCCCTCAAAAGCGCCAAAGGCCACACTCAGCCCGCTAGGGTCGGCGATGCGTTTTTCCCAAAATGACAGGGGCTCCGTAACCCGTTCAGCGGCTGTTGACGTAAAGGCATCGGTAGCGAGTTCGTAGGCCTCCAGCATCAAGGCCCGGTAAAGCGGCGCGTCAGCCAGTTGAAGGGGTGCGACGTGCACGTTGGCAGCGAGTCGTCTTCGGGTTGGCAGCCCAACAGCCTACGCCTCGCGCCGTGCCAGTGCCAAATAAGCCCCCAGCCCCACCATCGTCACGCCCGAGGCCCGCGTAAGCAACCGCGCCCGCGCCGCGCGCGCCGTGCCCGAGGCCAGCAGCCGGTCCGCCGCAAAAACAGCAATCACATCCACCAGCGTATTGAGCACCACGCAGATGCTGCCCAGCAGCACCAACTGCGGCGCCAACGGCTCGCCAGGCGATACGAACTGGGGCAGGAAAGCCAAAAAGAAAAGTGCGGTTTTGACGTTGAGTGCCTCGACCACCACGCCCTCAAACAAAGCTTTGCGCGCGCCCTGGGCGGTGGCGGGCGCCACTTCAAAAGCGGCATCTTTGCGCATCAGCAAGCGAATGCCCAAATAGACCAGGTAAGCCGCGCCTACGTACTTCACCACACTGAAAGCCAAGGCCGACTGCGCCACCAGCACCGACAAACCCAGCGCCGCCGCCAAAACATGCAACATGCCGCCAATGCCCGTACCCAAACAAGACGCCAGCCCCTCGGCCCGCCCGCCTGCCACCGTGCGGGCGACAACATAAGCAATGCCCGGCCCCGGGGTAATGGCGAGGACGACAGCGGCGATGGAGAAGGCAAGGAGGGACATGGGGTTGGTGTACTTCTTGATGTAGATGACTCCGACGCTGGTGATTTCCGTAAACACGCAACGTATGCGCAATTTGAGGAGTCACCACGGACTGTTAAAGAATACCTTTAGCTTACGACAGCCCGGGCAATTGAAACAGTCACGAACCAAGCAGCCCCCCATGAGAGGGCAATGGCAATCAACGCAAGACCTATCGGAATCGCAAGGTCGAGTATCCAGAACCGCAGCCAATGTACAGGCGCCAAAACCCTGCTGCTAAATGCAATGACCTGAACCTCATCGTTTGCGTGACTCAGATGTCGCACGAGATGCTCAAAACCATTAGCAATGCCCGCATTTCCATTTGAACCTTTTTGACTTTTCAGAACTTGATCGACGGCATCTGAAGTGTGACGCAGCAATTTACCAAACTGCTCCACAGTTTTCCGCGCCTTCTTCAAGCGCCATCGAAAGTAGTCTTGGAGGAAGCAAACGACGAACTGAAGCAGGAGGTAGCCCGTTGCAAGGGAAAGCATACCCTGAGCGATTTCTGGCGAAGCTTCTGGATCTTCAATGGAAAGTCCCGGAATTTCTTTGATGTGAAGTCCTAGAGTACAGATTACGAGAAGCAATACAGTGAATACCAGTAAAGTAGTCTTAGCCTTGAGCGTGGCGCTTGACATCGGATCTTCGAGATACGCAGTGTTGTATTGGGCACTGTAGTCATTGAGCTCGACGATTGTCATAGTCTTTATATGATTAATTTGGAACTGCACATGCCTGTTGATAGTCTAAAGCAGCGCTTCCGTTCCTCGTTCAGCGTATGTCCCGGGTCTGAGACAACAGCGCGTTCGATACTCACACTATAGTTCGCCATAGAACCGAACGTCGAGTGAATTCGGTTTAGTCCGTACTGAACCACCCAAGCAGGGCGGGGTGATGAGGCAAGGGGACCGGGCTTTCGGGGGGAAGGCGCGCGGTAGCTGTTTGTGGTGCACCTCAAAAATCGGGCCCACACCGGGCGGGCCCGCTTTTCGAAGTCGCGCGTGATTCCCACCGAAAACCGCACGCCCCTTGCCTTGTCGCCACGCCCGGAAGTCAGGGCACTCCTCGTAGCCCACTTGGGTCCGATCTTCTGGGAATGGTGCCCGCAACTATGGCACGCCGCATTGGGTGTCAAGAACCCAAAACGGTGACGCTGTTCTTCATCACGGCGAGTCTTCTTCCCTCTCTAGGGTCGGGCTCCCTTTTGTCCGCGCGCTTGCCGCCGTGGTTGCCGGTGTCTTTGGTGTTCTGCGGCATGGGGCTTACCTTGTCGCCCGGACCGATGTTCGGTGCCGCACAGACGCAAACGAAGCCGTCGTAGAAGATTGCCACTCTCGCGAGCTTCTTCAATTACAGCCCATCCAGAATTGCCCATGAAATACTCTGCTGCCGATTCCATCCAGCGCCCCACCCTGACTTTGCTGGGCACCGAACCATTCCGTGCAGCGATGGAATTTGCCTGGAACAGGCTGGCCAAATCGGAAGACGTGAAGCCGGGCGATGGACATCCGGTCGTCATTTTTCCGGGCCTGGGTGCCGACGGAAAGTCGGTTGCCACCTTGGTTGCGCACTGCCGCGCGCTGGGTTACGACGCATTTGACTGGGGCCAAGGGTTCAATACCGGCCCCAAAGGCGATCTCGACGCTTGGCTGCTCGCCTTGAAATCACAGGTTGCCGACTTGCTGGCGGGTCACACCCAACAGGCCACGCTCATCGGTTGGAGCCTGGGCGGCCTCTACGCACGCGAAGTGGGCAAGCTCATGGCCCCACAGATCCGGCAGGTGATCACGATGGGAACACCTTTCAACTCAGAGGCCGACCATACCAACGCAGGCTGGCTGTTTCGCTTGCTGGGTGGCAATTCGACGGCAATCA
>JANOVW010000106.1:0-3621 GCA_031417575.1 Rhodoferax sp.
CTGAAAGACCGCGTCTATGGCATTCGCGACACGCTGTTCCATGACCCCTACTATCAACGCCATGTGGTAGGCAGCCCGGTGGTGCGCGTGGCAACCAACGGGCACTTTGAATGTGAAGCCAACTATGCCGTGTTTCGCACCAAGCTGTCTGAAGTTTCCACCGTCTTCAACGTGGGGCGTTATATCGACACCATCGTCCAGACGCCGCAGGGCCTGAAGTTTGCATCGCGCCAGTGTATATATGACAGCGAGATGATTCCAAACTCCATCATCTACCCGATTTGAGGCAAGGAAAGCGCGGATTTATTCTTTGAGGGTTTGCGACGCTTGGATCGGAATGGGCTGCAAGGAACAAAACTGCGCTTACCCAGACCTCTGCAGGGTCAGAAAAGACCGTTACTGGGCCACCCAGCCGCCATCCATGTTCCAGGCCACGCCGCGAATGTTATTGCCGGCTGCCGAACAGAAAAAAACCGCCAGTTCGCCCAGTTCATCCGGCGTGGTGAATTGCAAAGAGGGTTCCTTTTCGGCCAACAATTGTTTGCTGGCTTCATCCACGCTGATGCCCAGTGCCGCTGCCTTGGTGTCAATTTGTTTTTGAACCAGGGGCGTGAGCACCCAGCCGGGGCAAATGGCGTTGCAGGTGATGCCGGTGGTGGCCGTCTCCAGCGCGGTTACCTTGGTCAGCCCCACAATGCCGTGTTTGGCCGCTACATAAGCCGATTTTTCGGGCGAGCCGACCAGGCCGTGGGCCGATGCAACATTGATGATGCGGCCCCAGCCTTTGCCACCGTTGGCGGCTTTCATGGCGGTTAAGGCCAGGCGGGTGGTGTGAAAGGCGCTGGTGAGGTTGATGGCGATCACCGCGTCCCACTTTTCAACCGGAAAGTCTTCAATTTTGGCCACATGCTGGATGCCTGCGTTGTTGACCAAGATGTCAACCCGGCCCCCTTGTGCTCCCGCTGCGCCGCCAAACTGGGCAGCGGCAAAGGCCATCATGTCGGCAATATCAGCCGGTTTGCTCATGTCGGCTCCGTGGTGCGCTACCTGCACGCCAAAAGCCGCACCGGCAGCCTTGATGTCGCGCATGGGTAAAGCCACATCGCCAAAGCCGTTCATCACGATGTTGGCACCTTGGCGCGCCAGGGCTTTGGCGATGCCCAGGCCAATACCACTGGTGGAGCCGGTAACGAGGGCGGTTTTTCCTTGAAGCATGTCGATATTCCTGAACAGTTGGGGGGATAGGCCTTGATTTACGATAGGGCAAATTATCCTGTGAGAAAAGCCCGATGACCGAACCCAGCCTTCACTATGTTGATTGCCCCGAAACCGAGGGCAGCCACCGCATGGCCTACTGGAGCTGGGGCGACCCGGCAGCCCCGCACGTCGTGGTGTGTGCCCATGGTTTGTCGCGTCAGGGGCGCGACTTCGACGTTTTGGCAGCCGCCCTGGTTGCGGCTGCTGGCGGCGCGATTCGGGTGGTATGCCCGGATGTGGTGGGCCGGGGGCAGAGCGATTGGCTCAAAAATCCGGCGCTTTATCAGATTCCGAACTACGCCATGGACATGCTGGTCTTGTTGGCAGCCCTGAAGCCGCAGCAGCTTGATTGGGTGGGCACCAGCATGGGTGGGCTGATTGGCGCCGTGGTTTGTGGCCAACCAGGGTTGCCGTTGCCTGTACCCGTGCGCCGCCTGGTGCTCAATGATGTGGGCCCGGTGATCCAGTGGGAGGCGATTCAGCGTATTGGGCAGTACCTGGGTGACGCACCACGATTCGCCTCACTGGAGCAGGCCGCTGAAGCCATGTGGGCCATCTCTTCCACTTTTGGGCCGCACACGCCCGCGCAGTGGCTGGAACTTTCGCGCCACATGGTCAAGCCGGTGAATGACGCGCAAGGCGGCGTCACGCTGCACTACGACCCGGCCATCGCTGTGCCGTTTCGCACCATCACGCAAGAGAGTGCCCAGGCCGGTGAAGCCATGGTGTGGCAGCTGTATGACAACATCAAGGCCCGAACGCTGCTGGTGCGTGGCGCGCAAAGTGACCTACTTTCTGCCGACACCACGGCGCAGATGCTGCAACGTGGCCCCAAACCCCAGCTGGTTGAATTTGCCGGCGTTGGGCACGCACCCACCCTGATCGCACCCGACCAGGTGAAGGCCGTGGTGGATTTCTTGCTGGCCCCCGCCTGAACCGCCAAAAGCGCAACCCTGCACGACCCGCGTTGAAAGCAAAACCTTGAAGATTTCACCCGTCAGCGCCACGGCAACTGACTCAGGCAACCCAGCCGAACACGGTGAACCCGGTGATTCTGCGGGCGCAGCCCTGCTGACCCGTGCCCGCGTGTTTGCAGAGCCATTGCTGATTGGGGAGCAGCTCGACACGGGTGAAAACACCCTGGCCCACGCCGATGCGGTTGCCGCCATCTTGCACAGCTTGGGCGGTTCGGCTGATTTAAAGGCCGCCACCTACCTGGTTTACACCTGCGAACACCTCAACAAGCCGCAAGATGTGATCGCCAAGGCCTTTGGGGAAAGTTTTGCGCGCCTGGCCCTGCAAACCAATACGCTGGTGCGTTTGCAACGCCAAACCCGTGCCGGGCAAAACGCAGAGCGCAACGGCGCGCCTCCATTGGCGCAGTCGGCTGCGTTGCAGACCGAAAACGTGCGCAAGATGCTGCTGGCGTTCTCCAAAGACCTGCGGGTCATTTTGCTGCGCCTGGCTTCGCGCCTGCAAACCCTGCGTTTCCTGGCGGGTAACAAAACCCCGGTGTCGCCCAGCCTGGCGCGTGAATCATTGCAAGTGTTCGCAGCGCTGGCTAACCGGCTGGGCATTTGGGAGATCAAATGGGAGCTGGAAGACTTGTCGTTTCGGTTTCTGGAACCCGAGGTTTACCGTCAGATTGCCCGCCTGCTGGACGAAAAACGCGCTGAACGCGAACAGCATCTGCAACAGTTGCGCACCCGGCTGGAGCAGCAATTGGCGCAGGAAGGCATTCGGTGCACCGTGCAGGGGAGGCCCAAACACATTTACAGCATCGTTAAAAAGATGCGCGGCAAATCGCTGGCGTTTGAGCAGCTGTATGACATCCGCGCGGCGCGCGTCATCGTCAACAGCGTGCCCGACTGTTATGGGGCGCTGAGCTGGGTGCACAGTCATTTCCATCCGGTCGACGGCGAGTTTGATGACTACATCGCCAGGCCCAAACCCAACGGTTACCAATCCCTGCACACCATCGTGCGCGATGCTGAAGGGCGGGCGCTGGAAATCCAGATCCGCACCCAGACCATGCACGACCATGCTGAAAAAGGCGTGGCCGCACACTGGGCCTACAAAGAAGCGGGCATCAAGGGGTATGCAGGCGTAACCGCCAGCAGCGACTACGACGCCAAAATTGCCGTGTTGCGCGAGTTGCTGGCCTGGGAGCGCGACATGGCCGGAAAAACACCCGGTCAAGCCCCTGGACAAGCCCCAGGGCAGGGCGCTTCAGCGGTGATGGACGACCGCATTTATGTGCTGACACCTGATGCCGCCATCGTCGAGCTCACCCAAGGCGCCACGCCGGTTGATTTTGCTTATGCGGTGCACACCGATCTGGGCCACCGCTGCCGGGGCGCGCGC
>JANOVW010000107.1:0-1738 GCA_031417575.1 Rhodoferax sp.
CCAGAGTCTGGTCGCGCCCGGCATAGGCCGATTCGGAGATGCCCCACGGCACACCCTTCAGTCGGGCGAACGCCACTTGCTCACACAGCGCGGCACGGCAGGCGTCGCGCAAAACGCTGCCATGCGGTTCGTCCAGCACCAGGCTGGGCATCAAATACTCGAACATGGAACCCGCCCAGGAGCGTAAACCTGCTACGGAGCCCACGGCAAAAAAGGGCCGCCCGAGTGAGGCCCAATGCCGTGCGGGCACATCACCTTTGGCAATCGCCAGCAGGCTGGTCAACCGTGACTCCGAGGCCAACAGGTCGTAAAAACCCGCATCGAGCTGCTGTTCGGCGACCCGGTAACCAATGTGAAAGAGGTGCCGCTTGCGGTGGTACAAAAACCCGAAGTCGCTGCCCCAGGCCAGCTCCTCGCAACGCTCCGCGACGGCCCTCAACCGCTGCACGGTGTCATCGCTTGAGCCCAAGAGGGGTTCCTCGCGAGCGTGTTGCACAGCCAGCTCCAGACACGCCTGCGCCACCGCCAGCAGGTGACCGCTCAGATTGCCGCTGTCCACGGTCGAGACATACATCGGCATCAGCGGCGCACAGGTCTGGGTGTCGTACCAATTCAAAAAATGTCCGCGGTGGCGCTGCAGGCGGGCCATGGTGGCCAACGTAGCTTCCAGACGGGACATAAGTTGCGCCGTATCAATCCAGCCAAAGGACCTGGCACAGGCCACACTGAGGAGGTACAGGCCCATGTTGGTCGGCGACGTGCGGTGCGCCACCATGTCATGCGGCAGGGTTTGCAAATTGTCCGGTGGCAAATGGCTTTCCTGCTCGTTCACACAACGTTCGAACAGGCGCCAGGTGTCCCGTGCAAGTCCCTCCAGGTAAGCCTGGTCGTCGATTGACAAGGCCGGGCCATCGCGTGACGGGTGCACCCGGCTGACCAGCCAGGTCAGCACTGGCGAGCTGGCCCATAACAGGACCAGGCCGAACGCCAGCCAGGGTGACGAGGCCCCCAGCACCCACAAACCGAGCAGCAATGCCACTGCCGCCGCCGGCACTTTCCAATGCTGTAGCAGCAGGGACTGCAGGCCACCTTTGGCCGCAGCCTGCGCACTTGCCGCTGTCGTCCATTGAAGCAACAGGCGATGGCTGACAAGCATGCGGTACAGGGCCCGCGTAATCGCGTCGACAGACGCGAGGGAATGCGCCAGCAGCTGGGCAATGTGCCACAAGCCGCCCCATAACGCGCGAGCCATGTCGGTTGTCGCCAGGCGGTAAAAATGCAGTTTGGCCACATCATCGCGACTCGGTGAAAAACCGGCCACCGCCCCCATCAGCGGACCTACCAGGAACGCAGCCGTTACCAAAGCCAATGCGGCCCAGGCCGACACGACGGTGCCCTGCACAGCCACCAGGAGCAGCAGCAGCGACATGGGAGGCACCAACGAGCGACGAAGGTTGTCAAACATCTTCCACCGGTTGACAGCGCGCAGCCTGAAACGGCTTGCGTTCAGCAGAAACGGCAATAGTTGCCAATCACCGCGCGTCCAGCGGTGCACCCGAGACGCCGCCACGTCGGCATGAAACGGGGCATCTTCGATCACCGTGATATCGGTCACCGCAGCGCAGCGCATCAGGGCTCCCTCCAACAGGTCATGGCTGAGCACCTGGCCATCAGGCAAGCGACCGGACAAAACGGCATGCATAGCCTGAACATGCAACAAGCCCTTGCCGGTGAAGGT
>JANOVW010000108.1:0-2986 GCA_031417575.1 Rhodoferax sp.
TGCGTCGCTGTAAACGGCGACGGTTTGGTAACCCAACTGGCGGGCAGTACGAATGACCCGGCGGGCGATTTCACCGCGGTTGGCGATCAGGATTTTGTTAAAGGACATGGTTCTATTTCAAAAGAAATTCCGTTTCAGAACCGCGCCACACCAAAGGTGTTTCCGTGCAATTTGCGCTGGTCAGCCTCTTGCGTGATGGTCAAACACAGGCCCAGGATGCGCCGGGTGTCGCGCGGGTCGATGATGCCATCGTCCCACAAACGGGCTGTGGCGAACAAGGCGGTGGATTGGCTGTCGAGCAGGTTGCGCAGGCCGTCGGATAGGGCTTGCAATTTGGCATCGTCTACTGGCAGCCCCGCCTTTTGCAGCTTGGCGCGGTTGACGATGTCCATCACACCAGCGGCCTGGGCACCGCCCATCACTGCGGTGCGCGCCGTTGGCCACGCGAAGATAAAACGCGGATCAAACCCACGCCCGCACATGCCGTAATTGCCCGCACCAAACGAGCCGCCGATCACGAAGGTGTACTTGGCCACCCGCGCGTTGGCCACTGCCTGAATCATCTTGCTGCCGTGTTTGACCGCGCCTTGCTGCTCAGCCGCCGTGCCCACCATGTACCCGGTGGTGTTTTGCAAAAAGACCAGCGGCGTGTTGCTTTGGTCGCACAACTGAATAAACTGCGCCGCCTTGATGGAACCATTGGGCTGTATGGGGCCGTTGTTGCCCAAAATGCCGACCAGGTGGCCGTGTACCCGCGCGTGGCCACACATCATGTCAGCCGCGTAGGTGGGCTTGAATTCGAGAAAATCCGAGCCGTCTACCAGCCGCGTGATGACTTCGCGCACGTCATAGGGCTCGCGGTCGTCGGCGGGCACCACGCCCAGCAGTTCCTGCTCGTCGTAGCGGGGTTCTTCAAATGGGGCGGCTGGCGCAACAACATCCCATTTGAGTTTGTCCAGCACTTCACGGGCCTGGGCAATCGCGTGGGCGTCGTCTTCACACAGGTATTCACCCAGGCCCGTGACATTGGCGTGGATCTCAGCGCCGCCCAGGGCTTCTTCGTCAGAATCTTCCCCCATCGCGGCCTTTACCAAGGGCGGCCCGGCGAGGAAGATTTTGGAACGGCCCCGCACCAGAATCACGTAATCAGACAAACCCGCGTGGTAGGCACCACCCGCAGTTGACGAGCCGTGCACCACGGCAATTTGCGGCAGCCCCATGGCCGACATGCGCGATTGGTTGGCAAAACCGCGCCCGCCATCGACAAATATTTCGGCCTGGTATTGCAGGTTGGCACCGCCGCTTTCGATCAGATAAATCAGCGGCAGCTTGTTTTCCATGGCCAGGCGCTGGGCGCGATGCGATTTTTTCAGCCCCATGGGCGCTACCGTGCCACCCTTCACCGCGCTGTCGTTCACGGTGATCAGGCAACGGCGCCCCTGCACCACACCAATGCCCACAATGGAGCCACCCCCCATCACCGATTTTTTGCCATCGTCATCATGCATGCCCAACCCGGCCAGGCGGCTGATTTCAAGAAACGGTGAGCCGCGGTCCAACAAACGGGCGACCCGCTCCCGTGGCAGCAATTGGCCTCGTTCTTCAAACCGGGTGCGTTTGGATTCGGATTCGGCGATGACGATTTTTTCAAGCCGCTGGACTTCGTCGAGCAGCGACACCATGCGCTGACGGTTGCGGGCGAAGGCCTCGGATTTGGGTTTCAGGCGGGATTGGAAGACGGGCATGGGCTCAATTCGTATATTTATCTTATTAACTAAATTTATTTTAATAAAAATGGCATTTTATTCAATAAAATATTGAACGACTAGCTATTTTTAACTTATCAAATTAGATCTATTTATATTAAATAACTATTTAAAATTATCTAAAAATAGGTTTTCTACTTCCCGCCATACCCCATGGTCTGCGGCAACCACAACACGATCTGCGGAAACAGCGTGATGGCCAACAGCAGCAACAACAGCATCACCAGGAAGGGCCAGCCTTCTTTCATCATCTCACCGATGGGGATGCCGGTCAGCGCTTTGGTGACAAACAGCAACATGCCAAAGGGCGGGTGAATCAGGCCGATCATCATGTTCAGCACCACCAACACGCCAAAGTGAACCAGGTCGACCCCCAGCAGTTTGGCGGCGGGCAGCAGCATGGGCACAAACACCAGCAACAGCACCGAAACATCCAGAAAACAACCCAGCACCAAAAACATCACGTTGACCAGCAACAAAAAACCGGTGCGTGACAGCTGCATCGAATCAACCCATTGCGCCATTGCCTGCGGCACGCCCTCGGCGGTAAAAGCGTAATTGAGCATGAACGACCCGGCCAGGATGATGGTGATCACCGCACTGCCCCGGGTCGATTCGAGCACCACGCCCCAAAAGCTGCGCCAGGTGAGCGCACGGAACACCACGGTAGACAAAATCAGCGCGTGCAAGGCCGCCACCGCCGCCGCTTCGGTCGGCGTGAAGGCCCCCGAATAGATGCCGCCCAGCAGCACGATCGGCATCGACAAGGGCAACGCGCCCCGAAAAATCAGGCCGGGCCACTCGCCGCGCGGCACGGGCGCTTCACGCGGCATGTCGCGCTTGACGGCGATGATGTGCACCACCACCATCATCAAGAAGGCCATCAGAAAACCCGGCACCACCCCACCCAAAAACAGCGCGCCGACCGATGCGCCCGACACCAGGGCGTAGATCACCATGGGGATGGAAGGCGGGATGATCGGCCCCAGCGTGGCGCTGGCCACCACCACGGCCCCGGCAAAGCCACGCGAATATTCGGGCTTTTTGAGCATCTGTTTGATGGTGACCAAGCCTGGCCCGGCGGCATCGGCAATCGCGCTGCCGCTCATGCCCGAGAAAATCACGCTCACCAAAATATCGACCTGCGCCAGGCCGCCGCGCATACGCCCGACCAAAATGCGGCAAAAATCAAAAATGCGCTCACTCACCGTGCCCGCGTT
>JANOVW010000109.1:0-3816 GCA_031417575.1 Rhodoferax sp.
AGCCAGGCGTTTGGCATTCGCTCCATTCCCACCTGCGTGATGATGATGGGCGGCAAACCGGCTGACGGGTTTATGGGCGCTCTGCCAGAGGGGCAAATCAAGGCTTTTCTGGACAAACACGTTGCACCCGAAGAGGTGCTGGAAGCTGAAATTACGGCCACAGAAGTCGGGGATGCCCCCGACGCGAATGACCCGCAAGTCATGCAGGAAGCCTTGCATCAGGCGGTATTGAAGAACCCGCAAGACGACGACGCCCGTTTTGACTACATCAAACACCTGCTGCTGCTGGATGAGGTCGACCAGGCCAAGGTGCAGTTTGCGCCCGTCATCGCCAAAACCGGTTTGGTGCGCAAATTCGATGCACTGCAACGCTGGATGAATGCCATTGACCTGCTGGATTCAAAAGCCGATTTACCGCAGGCCCATGCGGATATCGATGGCCGCATAACCGCCAACAAGCGCGATTTTGAAGCCCGTTTTGACAAAGCCCAGCTGTTGCTGGCCACCCAAAACTGGACGGGGGCGATGGATGAGTTGCTCGAAATCTTGATGCGCGACAAAACCTGGAACAGCGACCTGGCGCGCAAGACCTATATTGGCATTCTGGAAATCATCGAGCCACCCAAGGTAAAAGTGGCCGACGGGCAAATTCCGCCAGTAGACCCAACCGTCGCCACTTACCGCCGCCGCCTGAGCAGCGTGGTGTTGAGCTAACTACAGCCGATTGCTCACGCGGTGAGGCGCTGCAAGGCCTCGCGGTATTTGGCTGCGGTTTTGGCGATCACCTCATCGGGCACGCGCGGCGCGGGCGGTGTTTTGGTCCAGGGTTTGCCGTCTACCTTGACCTGTTCCAGCCAATCGCGCACAAACTGCTTGTCGTAACTGGGCGGGTTGCTGCCTTCCTGGTAACTCTCCAGCGGCCAGAAGCGGGATGAATCGGGGGTGAGCACTTCGTCCATCAGGGTCAGGATGCCTTCGCCGCCAAGGCTCATGTCCAACCCAAATTCAAACTTGGTATCAGCAATGATGACCCCTTTGGTCAACGCAAACTCGCTTGCAGCTTGGTACAGGCGAATGCTGATGTCGCGGATACGGGTGGCCAGACCGATCCCGATCATCTCGGCGGTTTTTTCAAACGTGATGTTTTCGTCATGGTCGCCCACCGCCGCTTTGGCCGCGGGCGTATAGATTGGCGTTGGCAGCTTGGAGGCATTTTTCAGCCCGGCCGGCAAAGGCACACCGCACACCGCGCTGTTGTCTTGGTATTCTTTCCAGCCACTACCCGCCAGATAGCCACGCACCACAGCTTCTACCGGCAACGGTTTGAGCCGCTTGACCAGCATGGACCGCCCTGTGACCTGCACCAACTCAGCCGGGGTGACCACACTTTCGGGGGCATCGCCCGTGAGGTGAATCGGGCAGATGTTGAGGCCATTGGGGCCAAATTTGTCAAACCAGAACAATGCCATCTGCGTCAGCAGCGCCCCTTTGCCCGGAATGGGTTCGCCCAAAATCACGTCAAATGCAGAAAGCCGGTCGCTTGCCACCATCAGGATGCGATCGGTACCCACCGCATAGTTGTCGCGCACCTTGCCCCGCGCGAGCAAAGGCAAGGATGTGAGCATCGAGGTGTGAAGTGCGGCTGTCATGGTGTTGCAATTAGAACGGCTTTAACCTGGGGCAATTCGGTCGGATGCCAAAAAAAAAGCCCGTTCAGGTTCGAACGGGCTTTGGCATCCATTCGGGCTGATTATCTCAGCCCGGGCACGGGTCAGCGCGGACTTTATTGCACCACTTGCGCCAATTCACCCCGTGCGTACTGGCCAGCCACCACCTGCAGGCTGTGGCCCTTGATATTGCCGCCCTGGCCTTCGCAGCCAAATTGTTGGTAACGCTGCTTGCAGATCACCTTCGCTGCTTCGCGGGCCGGTTTGAGCCATTCGCGGGCATCGAATTTTTCGGGGTTTTGTGCCAAAAACTTGCGCACGGCGGCCGTCATGGCCAAGCGGATGTCGGTGTCAATGTTGATTTTGCGCACGCCAAACTGAATCGCCTTCTGGATTTCTTCCACAGGCACGCCATAGGTTTCGCGCATTTTTCCGCCAAATTCGTTGAGGACGGCCAGCAGGTCTTGCGGCACCGAGCTGGAGCCATGCATCACCAGATGCGTGTTGGGAATGCGTTTGTTGATTTGTTTGATGCGCTCAATCGCCAAAATATCGCCTGTGGGCTTGCGGGTGAACTTGTAAGCGCCGTGGCTGGTGCCGATGGCAATCGCCAGGGCATCCAGTTGAGTGCGTTGCACAAAATCGGCTGCCTGCTCAGGGTCCGTCAGCAGTTGCTCCATGGTCATGGTCGAATCAGTGCCGTGGCCGTCTTCCTTGTCGCCCTTCATGGTCTCCAGGCTACCCAGGCAACCAAGTTCACCTTCAACCGTCACCCCGGTTTTGTGCGCCATATCGACCACTTTGCGGGTAACTTCGATGTTGTACTCGTAACTGGCAATGGTTTTGCCATCGGCCTCCAGCGAACCGTCCATCATCACCGAGCTGAAACCCAGATCGATGGCGCCTTGGCACACGCCGGGGTTTTGGCCGTGGTCTTGGTGCATCACCAGCGGAATATGCGGGTAGGCCTCAATCGCGGCGGAGATCAGGTGTTTGATAAACGCCTCGCCTGCGTATTTGCGCGCCCCCGCGCTGGCCTGCAAAATCACCGGCGCCCCCACTTCGTTGGCCGCCTCCATCACCGCCTGCACCTGCTCGAGGTTGTTGACGTTGAAAGCCGGAATGCCATAACCGTTGACAGCCGCGTGGTCGAGCAGTTCACGCATTGAGACGAGAGCCATGATGAAACCCCTGGAAAGTTAAAAAAACCCGTGGGCAAACTGGTTTGGTAACCGCTTGGTAACTTTTTGCCGATGCGGGGATTTTAGTGGGGTTGCGGATGTACTTTTTCACAAAAACAGCTGTTTGCAAGCCACTTTGGCCATTGCCTGTGTCCCTGGCACCGGCTCACTCGTAGTGCGTCCACATCCGCAAAACTCGAACAGTCTGTTCAGGAGCGAAAACCTCGTAAACGATGCGATGCTGAATATTGATGCGCCGCGAATAAGCACCCGCCAGATCACCCACCAGTTTCTCGAAGGGCGGCGGGTTCTGAAACGGGTCGTTGGCAAGAACCGCCAACAACCCTTGGGCTTTCGTCTTCAAACCACTTGCGGCAAGCTTTTTTGCATCTTTCAATGCCTGCTTGGCAAAAACCACCTCCCAAGTCACCACTTCAAGGCCTTCGCGCTTTTGGCCAGCGGCTCAGCCCTACCCGCCTTGATCGACTCACGCATGCCTGGCACTGCCAGCAGAAACAAGGTCTCCTGAATGGCGCTCCAATCGTCTGCTGCCAGCAACACAGCATTGCTGCGCTTGCCAGAAATAACAATCGGCTCATGCGATTCGGCGGTTTCATCAATCAGCCGATAAAGATTGGCCCGCGCCTCGCTGGCGGTAAGTGTCTGCATGTTGTGCTCCGTCAAATGGACTATAATGGTACGCAATAACGTACGTTCAGTCAAATTAGGAATATAGTTCCAGTTGCTACTCCCTCGTCAGGAAAGCCTGCGCTTACGCCACACTCGCGCGGCGACTGGGCAATGCGCGTGCGGTTTTGGTGTGGAATCACTCGCGGGTACGAAAAATTCGTGCGACACGGTGGTCGCGGAATTTTTTGAGGCGCATCACGACCGCTACCGCGACGCCTTCCACAACAAAGCCCGGTCGCATTTCCCAATCACCACGCTACGTGCTCTTATGGTTGTGT
>JANOVW010000110.1:0-8707 GCA_031417575.1 Rhodoferax sp.
CATGCTGTACTTGAGGCAATCTTTCTTGCGCCAGCCTTCAATCGTCACCCACCAGTCGGCCAATGCCTTGGCATCGGGTTTAACAGCGCTTTCCCTGACCATGGCGATCATTTCCAGCAGCACGTCTTTGACGTCACCAACAATGGGAATGTCGACCTTCACGCGTTTGGAAATGCTCGACGGGTCGATGTCAATATGAATGATCTTGCGTTCGTTTTGCGCAAAATGTTTGGGGTTGCCGATGACGCGGTCGTCAAACCGGGCACCCACCGCCAGCAACACATCGCAGTTTTGCATGGTGTTGTTGGCCTCCAACGTGCCGTGCATACCCAGCATACCCAGAAACTTTTGGCCGGTGGAAGGATAAGCGCCCAACCCCATCAGGGTGTTGGTAACCGGGTAACCCAGCATGTCGACCAAGGTCCGCAATTCGTTCGAAGCATTGGCCAGCAACACGCCACCACCGGTGTAGATGTACGGCCGCTTCGCGGTGAGCAACAATTGCAGCGCCTTGCGAATTTGCCCTCCGTGGCCCTTTTTCACCGGGTTGTAGGAGCGCATTTCCACCGTGTCGGGGTAACCTGTGTAAACGGCTTTGTTGAAAGACACGTCTTTAGGAATATCGACCACCACGGGACCAGGCCGACCACTGCGGGCGATGTGAAAGGCTTTTTTCATGGTCAAAGCCATGTCTTTCACATCTTTCACGAGGAAGTTGTGCTTCACGATGGGGCGCGTAATGCCCACGGTGTCACACTCCTGAAAAGCATCCAGACCAATCGCCGCAGTCGGCACCTGCCCAGTGATGATCACCATGGGAATGCTGTCCATGTAGGCTGTGGCAATGCCGGTGATGGCGTTGGTAACGCCAGGGCCGGACGTAACGAGCGCGACGCCCACCTCGCCTGTGGCACGGGCATAACCGTCAGCTGCGTGAACGGCGGCCTGTTCATGGCGCACCAGCACGTGCTGAATGGTTTCTTGTTTGTAAAACGCGTCGTAAATATGCAACACTGCGCCGCCGGGGTATCCCCAGACGTACTTCACGCCCTCGGCCTGCAGTGCTTTGACGAGAATCTCGCCGCCGCGCAAATCCAGGGGTGAGGCGGGATTTTTGGCCGCAGCCGCTGCAGCCGCATGCGTCGCAGCAAGAGAAGCAGCCTGAGCTGCCGAATTGATTTCAGCTTTGTTGATTTCCATGATGAACCTTTGTGAATTTCTCTGACGAAAAACCTTGGGTGCTTCTTCGCGAACCCTTGTGGGGCCGTGTTGAAACTTGAGGCCCAAGTCATAAACGCATTGAATACTTGCGCCGAACCGGGACCCGTTTGCCGTTTGAAGTGCAACGTGCATTATGGCATCAAAGTGTTGAATTTTGATGCGTTGCAGCAAAATTCAACTGGATGCACCATCCTGGGCAATGCCATAATTTGATGACACTAAATCGTACGGCGAGAACCATCGCCGTGCGGACATAAACCCAGCGAGACCCGCGCAACGCTTCGCGATTGTGCTCCCCTGCCCTTGGCCACTGAACGAGAACTGTCGGATTTCCTGAAGAGCGTTGAGAAACGCGCCTTCAAACGTTCGGTCTATCACGTCCGCAACGAGGAATCGGCGTTGGACATCGTGCAAGATGCCATGATGAAGCTGGCAGAGCATTATGGAGACAAGCCCCCGGCGGAACTGCCCATGCTGTTCCAGCGCATTTTGTCCAATTGCACGCTCGATTATTTCCGCCGAAACAAAGTCAGAAAGGCGCTTTTCTCGAATTTAAGCGACTTTGAAACCCAGGGCGATGGTGGGGAATTCGATTTGCTGGAAACTTATGAGATCGAAGACGACTCACAGCAGACGGAAAGCCCCGAAACCAGCGTTTCCAGAAAACAAATCCTTATGGAGATCGAAAAAGAAATTTTGGAGCTGCCCGCGCGTCAACGGGAAGCCTTCCTGCTGCGTTACTGGGAGGAAATGGACGTGGCTGAAACAGCTGCGGCCATGGGCTGTTCGGACGGCAGTGTCAAAACGCACTGTTCTCGGGCGGTTCAAGCCCTGAGTCAAGCGCTGAGGGCGAAGGGAATCAAACTATGAACTACGCACCAACCATCACGTCTGACCAACAGTCATTGCATCCGGAACCGGGACGGGCAACTCAGCGTGTGACGCAACACGCCTCACTGCAAACGTCTTACCGCGCTGAATTGGCAATGGATCGGTTTGGCCTGAAAGTTGCCTCATGCCTCACTACCGGCACTGACACCCTCGAACATGATTTTTCAGAGCGCCTGCGCGTTGCGCGGCAGCAAGCCTTGGCCAAGCGCAAGTTGCCGGCATTGACACGTGAGACCGCCGGTGCGACGTCAGTTGTAGGTGGCATCGTTAGCCTCGGTAGCGCCGGTCGTGGCAGCAGTGCAACGTTGGGTGGCGGTGGTGATGAACCCGGCTGGTTGAATCGGTTGGCCTCCTTTTTGCCACTGGTCGTGCTGGTCGTCGGATTGATCGCCATTCCCAGTTTGCAAAACGATTTCCGCGCCAATGAAGCGGCTGAAATTGATGCCGCCTTGTTGACAGACGATTTGCCGCCCTCCGCCTTTACAGACCCTGGTTTTGCCGAATTCATCAAGGCCCGGCGGGCCGCTGGGCAGTGATCGATGGCAGTCAATACGTCGGGCAAGGCGAATACAGGCTTATTCGCTAGCGCATTGGCTGGCTGGTTTGTGTCAGCACTGCTGACCATTTGGGCTTCTGCCAGCATTGCAGCTGTGCAACCAACCCTTCATTTGCAGGCGCTGTCTCAGGTGGCTCCGTTTGCCCCGGCCGCTGCGGTTATTCCTGCAGCAACTCAAGGGTTGCCGGCGACAACGGCTACGCCTGCCGGGGTAACCAAAATAGCCGCTGCAGCGGGCGACATCCCCAAACCGGTGCCGTCGGCAAAAACTGACAAACCATCCACTCCGGCAAGCGCAAGTAACACGGTTGTGGGTAAAAATGCACCGCAAAATATCCCGCTGAATACTGCCCAGTCAAAGCCTTTTTGGGCTGACCTGACTCCCGCCCAACAGGTGTCACTCAAACCATTGGCGGCCAATTGGGCCAGCCTCTCTGAAGCGCACAAGCGCAAGTGGATTGCTTTCGCGCAAAATTATCCCAAAATGAGCCCGGCGGATCAGAATCGCCTTCACAGCCGGATGACCGAATGGGTCACCCTGAGTCCCCAGCAACGCACCCAGGCCCGACTTAATTTTGCAGAAACCAAAAAACTCAGTGCAGATGAAAAAGCCTCGACCTGGCAAGCCTATCAGGCCCTGACGCCAGAAGAAAAAAGCCGGTTGGCCAGCCAAGGCAACAAGGTTCCACCGGGCGCAACGTCTGTGCTGAAACCGGCGCCGGCCCAAAAACTGGCCGTTGTGCCGTCTACGCGCAAAGACACCAAACCGGCCCAGGTTGCGGCGCACCACCCCCAAGTGGCACCCAATACCTTGCTGCCCCACCCGCCAGGGTCTGACACAGGCCCCTCGGCACCCAAAAACTGATGGTGCCAGCGCTTCAGGCTTCGACGCCGGGCTTGTGGCGGCGCATGGCATGCTGGGTCTATGAAGGCCTGCTGCTGTTTGGCGTGGTTTTTGTTTCGGGCTATTTGTTTGGCACCTTGAGCCAAACCCGAAACGCCATGGACAACCGCCATGCCCTGCAGGCGTTCCTGTTCGTGATTTTCGGCATCTATTTCATTTGGTTTTGGTCGCGCGGTCAAACCCTGGCCATGAAAACCTGGAATATCCGCATCGTCGATCGTCACGGGCAGGCGGTCAGCCAAGGCCGTGCGGCTTTACGCTACTTGACCAGTTGGGCCTGGTTTTTACCGCCATTGGTTGCCGCCGCCCTGTTCAGCCTGCCCGGTTCCGAAGCGGCCGTCATCACTGTAGGCTGGATCGCTGTCTGGGCCATATTGGCACGGTTTGCGCCCCAAGGGCAGTTTTGGCACGATGTGTTGGCCGGCACCCAGCTGGTCAATTCAGCGCCTATGAGTCGGTCCTAAATCAACCATGACGACGATGCAACCCGCATTTTCAGTTTGCGTCTACTGCGGCTCCCGCCCCGGCGCAGACCCGGCCTTCGTTCAGGCGGCCATTGAGGTCGGCCAATGGATTGCCCGGCACGGCGGGCAATTGGTTTACGGCGGGGGCCACAACGGGTTGATGGGAATCCTCGCCGACGCGTGCATCGCAGCGGGAGGGCGGGTGCTGGGCGTGATACCGCAAAACATGGTCGAGCGTGAATGGGCCCATACCGGCTGCCACGAGTTGATCGTTGTCGACACACGATGCATGAGCGCAAACGCATCATGTTGGAGCGCGCAGACGCGTTTATCGCCTTGCCCGGTGGTTTGGGCACATTTGAAGAGTTCTTCGAAGCCTGGACCTGGCGGCACCTGGGCTTCCATGACAAACCCGTGGGTTTGCTCAATACCTCAGGCTATTACGATGATTTGCTACAGTTTTTCAAACGCAGCGTTTCCGAGCAGTTTTTTGGCGAACCGCAAATGGCGATGATGTCAGTGGGCTCCGAGGTCGACACTTTGCTGAAATTGCTGGTTCAAAACGCCGGGTTTGCGCCAATGGCCCGTTTAGAGGCCATTTAATTGCAAGACCGTTTGGTTCAACAGCGCTAAAGAGGCCATTCCCTCAAACCGCCGCCTCGTCCTGCTCGCCGGTGCGAATACGCACGACGCGCTCGACTGCTGTCACAAAAATTTTTCCGTCGCCGATTTTGCCGGTGTGCGCGGCCTTGATGATGGCATCGACACAACGGTCAACCTCTTCGGTTTTCACCACCACCTCGACCTTGACCTTGGGCAAAAAATCGACCACGTATTCGGCGCCCCGGTACAACTCGGTATGGCCTTTTTGGCGGCCAAAACCTTTGACTTCTGTGACGGTGAGGCCGGTTACGCCACAGTCGGCCAGGGCTTCGCGCACCTCTTCGAGTTTGAAGGGTTTGATGACGGCGGTGATTTGTTTCATGGTGACTCCGGGTTTATTGTCTGAACTTGCTGGTTATAGGATACCGCCAATCTTTGCCAAAACTGCGGTGCGTGACGCGAATTCCGACCGGTGCCTGGCGGCGCTTGTATTCGTTGATCTTGATCAGGCGGGTTACTTTTTCGACATCGGCACGGTTAAAACCAGCGGCAATGATGCCTTCGATGCTTTCGTCGTTCTCCATGTAGCGCTCCAGGATGGCATCCAGCACCTCGTAGGGCGGCAAGCTGTCTTGGTCGGTCTGGTCGGGCCGCAACTCGGCGCTGGGTGGGCGGGTGATGATGCGCTCGGGGATGGGCGCCGCGCCCGTGCCATACGGGTCATGGGCGTTGCGCCACCACGCCATCTTGAACACGGTGGTTTTGGCCAGATCCTTGATCACCGCAAAACCGCCGGCCATGTCGCCATACAAGGTGCAATAACCAGTGGCCATTTCGGATTTGTTGCCGGTGGTCAGAACGATGGAGCCGAACTTGTTGGAGAGCGCCATCAACAACGTGCCGCGTATGCGCGCCTGGATGTTCTCTTCGGTTGCATCTTCCTTCAAGCCCTGGAATTCACCGGCCAGCGACGCCTTGAAGGCTTCAAATTCGGGCACGATCGAGATTTCGTCATAGCGCACGCCGAGGCGCCGCGCCATGTCACGCGCGTCAATCCAGCTGATATCTGCTGTGTAGGGCGACGGCATCATCACCGCGCGCACCCGGCCTTTGCCCAGCGCGTCCACTGCAACGGCCAACACCAGGGCGGAATCGATGCCACCGGAGAGGCCGAGCAACACGCTGGGAAAACCGTTTTTGCCAATGTAATCGCGCACGCCCAACACCATCGCATCCCACAAATCGGCCTCAGGGCTGCGAACGGGCGCGATGTCACCAGCCAATTTAAGTAATTTTTCTTCAATATTTGATGAATTATTATTAATTTTTGATATATATTGAATATCTGATTGTGCAATTGATACATTAACAAAATGCATATTTTCTTTAAAACTTTCTGCCCGGGTAGATATTTCACCGTCAGACTGCACTGAAAACGAATGCCCTTCAAACACCACCTCATCTTGTCCGCCGACCAGGTGCGCATAAACCAGCGGCAAGCCGCAGGCCTGTACCCGGCTTTGCATCATGGCTTCGCGCTCCATGCCTTTGCCCACGTGAAACGGCGAGGCATTGATAACCGCCAACAGCTGCGCACCGGCCGCCTTGCAATCTTGCGCCGGGCGTTCAAACCAGGCGTCTTCACAAATGAGCAGGCCGATGTTGAGACGGTCTTCACCTTCCCCGGCCTCAAACACGCAAACCTCGTTGCCCGGCTGAAAATAGCGCCGCTCATCGAAAACCTGGTAATTCGGGAGTTCGCGCTTGGCGTAAGTTGCCACGACTCGCCCCGCCCGAATAACACTGGCGCAGTTTTGCCGACCCGACACCGCCACTGACCGGGTTCGGGCCTTGTCGGCCGCAAACCCGCCACTGGGATGCCCCACCACGACCGTCATTCCCGGCAAATCTGCCAGTTCAATGACAACGCTTTGCAAGGCCAGGTCACAGGCACTGATAAACGCAGGGCGCAGAAACAAGTCTTCTGCTGCATAGCCGCAAATAGACAGTTCAGGCGTAAGGAGAAGGCGCGCGCCGTCCGCATGCGCCTGCCTTGCCGCCATAATGATTTTTTGCGCATTGCCAGTCAGGTCGCCGACGACAAAATTGAGTTGGGCAATGCAGATTTTGAGAGTCATAAATTGAAAAAACAGGGTCTGTCAGATTATGTCATTCGGGTATTGACATCGCCCAACGAGGTAAATGCCGCAGCCTGGAACAGCCTGTTGGCTTTGCAAGCCCAGGCCAACCCCTTCATGCACCACGAGTACCTGTGCGCCATGCACCAGAGTGATTCCGCTGTTCCCGCTACCGGCTGGACACCCCGCTTCATCACCTTATGGCACCGCAGCATGCAAGGTGATGAGCAAGGTGAGGTGTTGGCCGGCGCCTGCGCCCTGTATGTCAAGCCCCATTCTTATGGTGAATATGTTTTTGACTGGGCCTGGGCCAACGCTTACCAACAGCACGGGCTGGATTACTACCCAAAAGCCGTCATCGCCGCGCCCTTCACGCCCGTGCCCGGCGCACGTTTGCTGGCGCGTACCCAAGACGAGCGGGTAGCCCTGCTTCATGCGGCCATTGCCTGGTGCCAGCAAGAGAAACTCTCATCGCTGCACCTCTTGTTCGGCAACGACGATGATGTTGCAGCCAGTCAAGCCGTGGGTTTGATGCAACGCCACACGGTGCAATTCCACTGGAACAATTCAATGCCTGGTTTCGCGGATTTTGAAGGTTTTCTGTCCAGTTTGAATCAGGAAAAGCGCAAAAAAATTCGGCAGGAGCGGCGCAAGGTTGCTGAGGCGGGGGTGACGTTCAGGTGGGCGCAGGGTAGCGACATCACTCTGGCCGATTGGGATTTTTTTTACCGGTGTTACGAGAGGACCTACCTAGAACACGGCAACGCACCGTATCTAACCCGCGATTTCTTTCAACGAATGGCCGACACCATGCCAGAAGACTGGCTGTTGTTCATTGGCGAACAAAAAGGCCAGCCGATAGCCGCCAGCCTGATCGCCATCAGTTCCAACCCGATTGCGCCGGTTGCTTATGGGCGCTACTGGGGAGCGCTCAAGCGGGTCGATTGCCTGCATTTTGAGGCCTGCTTTTACCAACCCTTGCAATGGTGCATTCAGCACGGGTTTCACCGGTTTGAGGGGGGTGCCCAGGGCGAACACAAAATGGCACGTGCCTTGATGCCCGTCAAAACCCACAGCGCGCATTGGCTGGCCCACCCTGCCTTCGCCGATGTAGTTGAGCGATTCCTGGAGCGCGAGGGCACCGGAATCGAAAATTATCTGGAAACGCTGGCTGTGCGCAGCCCCTTCCGTCAGCCTGCCAAGCCCGTTCTGGGGGCGGTAACCGCCACTGAATTGCTAGCAACATCAGTAGAAACCATAACGAAAAACCGGCTTTGAAGTCACCCGAGTGACCCCAATCAAGGGGCGAGACTCTAAAGTAGCCCTGTTTGCCCTGAACAAGTAGCGCCAAGCCTGCGCCGACACACCTTTTCCTGCTACCGTGCCAGCCATCTTGTCTCTTGTCACCCCTGATGACCACTGCTTACATGCCAAAAAATAATTCAGGTTCCGATGCACCGGATCCGCATTTACATAGCCCCGCAGCACCCCATGCATTCTTGTTGGCCATGGAGTTCCGGGCATTTTGGGAATTTGGATCGGTGTTGCCGAGTTGGCCGGTGCTGCGCAAAGCCCCGGCGGGTGATGGCCACTCTGTCATTGTTTTTCCGGGGCTTTCGGCGGGCGATGCCTCGACGTTCCCGTTGCGCCGTTACCTGGATTCCCTCAACTATCAAACCAGTGGCTGGAACCAGGGTTTTAATTTTGGTGCGCGGGCCGGCGTGCTCGAATCGGCCAAGCGCCAGGTTCGGGACGCCGCACAACGCAGCGGCGAAAAAGTCAGCCTGATCGGTTGGAGCCTGGGCGGCGTGTACGCCCGTGAATTGTCAAAAATGATGCCGAACGAGGTGCGCAGTGTGATCACGCTGGGCACACCGTTTTCAGGTTCACCCAAAAGCACCAATGCCTGGCGCATTTATGAGTTGACCAG
>JANOVW010000111.1:0-2193 GCA_031417575.1 Rhodoferax sp.
GTTGGTTGTAGTAGATTACCCGCGCACCGCCGCGTTTGCCCATACCCGCGCGGGCCCATCGCACTTTGCGCAATCCGCCAGCGCCGGGCACAACATCTCCTGCCAACGGATCATTTGCCAACCAGACTTTGAATGCATCGAGTTCGTCTTCCTGCCAAACATTGAGCGCCAGCCGCTGAAATACAGGCGTTTCGACAATGGTGTACATAGCGGAATTATACGTCAATGACGGACAAATTGCATCGACTGGTGGGTGCTTTGCCATGTAGCGTGAATCCGTTTGCTAGTGGCATTGGCGGCATAGTTGCCTGGGGGCCGGAGGAAGCCAGCGCGGTACGCCAAGTCCTGGTGGAACTCGACCCCACCGTTGCCACGGCCGACAAAAGCAGTATTCAAGAGCAGTTCAACGCCACCCAATCCGAAGCCTTTCGCACCCGCGAGTTGCTCAAAATGCTATCGAATAAAGAGCTTGCTGTGCAACTATCGCCTGAACAATCGGCCTCTTTTTCTTTAAGCTCCTTCACGCCAGCTCTCCAAACCGCCGTTTTGGCCCAACTACGCTCCGAGCAACTCGACATCCGCGCCAAACACGCCAAATTCAACGCCGAGATCAGCCGCCGCCAGGCGGAAATCAATACCGTGCAGGCCAGCATTGCCAAGCTGCAAATCACCATCCCCATGGCGCAAACCCGCGAGGCCGACTTTAAAAACCTAGTGGGTGAAGGGTTCATTTCCAGCCACGCCAAGCAAGACAAAACCCGCGAGCGGGTAGAGCTTGAACGAGACCTGGCCACCCAAGGCGCCCGCCTGGTCGAAGCCCAATCGGCCCTGGCTGAAACCCAACACGCCCAAGCCGCCTGGCAAGCCGAAACCGTGCGCACCCTCAGCGACCGCCAGGCCCTGGCCAGCACCAAACTCAGCCAATTGCAGGCTGAACAAAACAAGGCCAACCAGAAAGAGAAACAAACCCAGCTCACTGCCCCGGTGGCAGGCATCATTCAGCAGTTGGCCATCCATAGCGTGGGCGGTGTGGTCACCAGCGCCCAGCCACTGATGATTGTGGTACCCCAGGCCGATGCCGCCAGCGCCACGGTAACTGCCGAGGTAACCATTGCCAACCAGGACATCGGCTTTGTGAACCCCGGCCAAATGGCTGAGGTGAAGTTTGAGACCTTCTCGTACACCAAATACGGCACCGTCAAAGCCAAAGTCGATATCGTTACTGCCGATGCAGTAACAGATGAAAAACGCGGCAGTTATTACCCGGCCACGCTCACACTGAGTCAAAAAGACATGCTGATCGACGGCAAACGCGTCAACTTAAGCCCTGGCATGAACATCACCGCCGAGATCAAAACAGGGCAGCGGCGGGTGATTGAGTATTTGCTCAGCCCGATTCAAAACGCCGGGCAAACCAGCCTGCGCGAACGTTAACAACGCCTTTTATCATCCACTCCAAGAAACCTGCCCATGGCCACTACCACCCACCCCTTTGCCCAGCGTTTTACCATAGTTGTTGCCGGTTGTGTCAGCCAGCATGCCAGCGGGGGTGGCGGCGGCGGTACAGCGGCAGTTGCAACCGGCACCACTACACCCGCCACACCTGCTACCCCCACGCCAGAACGCCCCGCCTTGCCTGCGCCACCTGCCCGCACCCAGGCCAACGTCACGTTCACGCAAACCACCTTTGCCGAAGGCGTGGCGGCAGACCCGGCCACCGGCAGCTTGTATATCGGCACCCGTGGCGATTCTGCTTTCGCACTTTTGCGCGCCGCGGCGACAGAAACCGTTTTCTCCAACTGGCTCAGTGCCACCGGCATCTTGCCCGGTGCCCCCGCGTCGGCCAGCATGGTGGTGGGAACCCGCGTCAAAGACAACGCCATTTACTTCTGTGTCTCCAACCCCGTCGCAGCCAGCAGCAAGGTGATGGCCTACAACCTGTTCACCCAAGCCAAAGTAGGCGAATTTGCGCTGCCCGCCGGGTTTTGCAACGATTTGGCGTTTGACGGGGGTGCCAACAACCTGTTTGTTACCAGCAACCGCCTGACTGCTGGCACCGAGGCCATTTACAAACTTACTGCATTGCAAGTGGCCAGCGGCAGCGCCATTGCCGCCGACTGGGCCACCTGGTACACCCCGCCAGCGGGCTTCAAGCTCAACGGCCTCAGTTACGACAGCCTCAGCAACCGCCTG
>JANOVW010000112.1:0-6337 GCA_031417575.1 Rhodoferax sp.
TGGGACGCCGTATCAAATCGTGGCCACCAACGGGCCCATCACCGGTTATGCCCTGGCAGCGGGCAGCTTGCCCCCAGGGCTGACACTGAACACCAGCAACGGCAGTGTCTCGGGCACACCCACGCAAAGTGGCCTGTTCAATGTGACGTTCAGAGCAACCAATACTGCAGGGCTAGCTGGACAGTTGTCTGTTGCGTTTTCTGTCGCCGCAGTTAACGCTCCTGTAATTTCAAGCCCAACATTTGTTGCCTTGGCTGTCGGCGTTTCAATGAAGCCTGTTCAGATCGTTGCTACAAATGCCCCGATTTTGAATTTTGGTGTTGATCCAGATGCCGGTTTGCCAGTTGGATTGGCTGTTGATCCGGTTACCGGCATCATTTCTGGCACACCGACAGTTCCTGGTTTGGTGAATACGACTTTGCTTGTAACGAATGCTGCGGGAGTCGGCTTGCTCAGTGTTCCCTTCACGGTCGGTTTGCCAAATCCTGCTGCTTGTACGTTGAATGTCCCGCTCAATACGGCCGGGGCACTGGATATTAAAGGATGTATGTTTCCCGGATTTGCCCCGACTGGTGTATCGGTATTGGCCACACCGTCCCATGGGTCTGTAACCGTTAGTGGTACGGTTGTGACTTACATGCCAAGCAACAATTACTTTGGCCCGGATTCTTTTTCCGCGGTGGGCCATTTTTCAGGCGGCGGAATTACGGTCGCTGGTATCGTAAAGGTGTTGGTAACTGGCCGCCCTGATCCCGCAAGGGATCCTGTTGTCGGTGCTATTGTGGGAGCGCAAGCTGAAACGCTGCAGGCATTTTCACGGGCTCAAGTCTCAAATTTCCAGCGAAGGATGGAATCGCTACACCAAAGAAGCGGCACCAATAGTCCGGCTCCTCAGCTCAGACAAAATGGCAGCTCTACAGAACCAAAGGCTTTATCAACTCCCAGCCCGGGGGTTTCCGGGAGGTCGAATTTTGAGGCGGTCAGGGATGCGGCGATTTCCATTTCGGGGCCAGCGCCTGTTGTAATGTCACAAACCCAGGCATTTGACGCCATTGCGACTGGGACAGGCCTCAAGTCGTTGCCGTTCGCCGAAGCGGTTACCTCGCTATTGACGACAAATTCAGTCAATATGGCTAGCCTGCTGCCGTCTCAGGCCCTGCCTAGCCCAGAAGCAACCAGTTTTTGGGTCGAAGGTGTCGCCAGCTTTGGCAAGAAAGACGCCACTGCAAATGGTGGTGGTTACGAATTTTCGACCAGTGGCATCAGTGTTGGCGCCGATCGCCGGATCAATGAAAAGCTGGTGATGGGCCTGGGCGTTGGTATGGGCCGGGATAAGACGAATATTGGTACAGATGGCTCGCAAAACGAC
Organism: Rhodoferax sp.; assembly: GCA_031417575.1. Lineage (GTDB taxonomy): Bacteria > Pseudomonadota > Gammaproteobacteria > Burkholderiales > Burkholderiaceae_C > JANYCG01. The sequence continues at coordinate 1,370 of JANOVW010000112.1, forward strand.
GGGCGCGGTACGTCATTGTCGGTGTACGGAAGTTATCAACCGACACCATCAACTTACGTCGACGCAATGGTTGGATTTGGCGGTGTTGAATTTGATACCCAACGCCACGTTTTACCGATCAATGGTTTTGCGATTGGAAATCGCCGGGGTACTCAAATGTTTGGCTCACTCACCGGCGGGTATGAATACCGCAGGAATGGGTTAAGCATTTCCCCCTACGGAAGGGTTGACTACTCGGCAGACAAACTGCTGGACAGTACAGAAACCGGCGCGGGTGCGTATGCGCTGGCTTTCTTCGATCAAACCTCCACGTCTTTGCAAGGCACTTTGGGTGTGCGCGCTGAATCCATTCACGAAACAAGTTTTGGTTGGGCCATTCCAAGGCTCCGGGCAGAATATCGCCATGAATTCCAAAGTGACCGACAGGGATTCATTTCTTATGCGGATCAAATTGGCGGTCCACGATATGGACTGACAGTGCTGGGTGCCGGGCGTGATGCGCTGCTGGTGGGCATTGGAAGTGATTTCGTTATGCGCGATGGCTGGACACTTGGTTTGGATTACCAGCTAAGTCAGACATCTGGACGTGAATCCAGTCATGCACTCCAATTCAAGTTGACCAAATTGCTGGATGCCAAAGGGCTCCCCCGCCTGATAGGCGATTACGTCGATGAAGTGAGCAAACCGGTGGATGTGCAGCTCGATGCAAGTTATTCATTTGATGACAACGTCACCCGAGCAAAGTCTGGGCCCGACGTCCAGTCAGACACTGTTTACGCGGTGAATGTCAGCAAGTCTGAAAGTTATTCGTTGACAGAAAATTCGCGGTTTCTACTGACCGGGACAGTCGGTGGGGAGCGGTTTCAAAACTTCAATGGCCTTAGCCGTATTTCTGTCGGCCTTGAAGGTGAATTGCAGTACCGAGAATCCTCGGAATTTGACGCACCGACCTACAGCTTGTTTGGCAAGGCATCGGCGGAACGTTATGGTTCCGAACTTCGCAATGGTTTCCGGACATCCTTTGGGGCATCAGTTCGACAGCCTTTGACGGACCGGATTACGCTTGTTGGAGCTCTTTCCCAGAATCGCAGAATCGGAACAAGTGCCGTATTCAACACTGTCGAAACTGCGCTCAAGCTAAATGCCGATTATTTGCTCAGCGAGCGGGAAACACTGTATTTGACCAACGAATTCCGTTACGGCGATATCGTTTCAACAGGGCGGCCATCGCTTGAAAATGTCAGCATTGCGAAGGTTTTTGTACAAGACGATGCCTACCCAGGCGGTCAATTGTTTAGCTACCGGTTTGACGGGCGGACTGTATTGACGACACTCGGGTACAACATTGGATTCGGCCCCAGGGACTCTTTTGATATCTCCTGGCGCCGCGTTCAATCGACACCAGGCATGCGCCCGTCGTTTGTAACGTCGCCCGAAAGTTACATCACCAATCAGTTGGCTGTCACTTATTTGCTCAGATTCTAGGAAGGCAAAATGAATTGCAACCCAATTGACCGAGTTTTGCGTCTGTGCGCGGGTTTGGCTGCGTTGGGACTTCTGGGGTGCGGAGGGGGTGGCGGTTTTTCAAACGGCGTTGACGTATATCCGGCAGAAAAACCAGAGGCGTTGGCAGTCAATGGCCCCGATTCGTTTTTGTTGTTTCCCAACCCGCAACGTCAAATGGACGGCTCGATGCAGGTTGGCTCGCTGGCCTACGCTACGGCTTACTACGAGGCGATAGATCCGAATAACGAACGCGATACCTTGGCAAAATTCAAGGCCAAAAATGGACTCGGCTCGGGTTCTGCGGGCGGCGCAATTGAGGAAAGTGTCATCGTTGGCGACATGCGGGATTTGGGGTATGGGCGCAAAATGACAGCGCGCCAAAATCCCGACGGTAGTTTGGCCTTTGTGGTGGACAACTATTTGGTTGGGGGTTACGGAGCGTATTCTCCGTTCAATCTTGATGCGGCCATTGTGGGGGCCAATCAGTGGCACCTTGGCACCAACGGAATTGAATTCAGCCCAGGCCCTGGCGGTACGGTGAAGTTTGCCAAGTTTTACACCTTTGACCCAGTGACCGGGGCGAGGCTGATGATGGGTAACCTTGATGGCCGGGGGCCCAAGGCGATGCCAACGATTTGTATCAGTTGTCATGGCGGGCGTGGAGACCCCCTTACGCCCCCTGATTCCTCGGGGAAGCGGCTGTTTGCGAAAGTGATGAATTCAGTGTCGCAAGCGCGCGGTGATGTCGGTGCGCAGCTACATCCTTTCGAGCCGGCCTCGCTGGATTTTTCGACATTGCCCGGATTTAGCCGGGTACTTCAGGAATCCAAGCTCAAGACGATAAACAAGATGATTTTGTGCTCGCTGCCGTTAGCTGCAGCCTCGACATTTCCGGAGGATGCCTGTCGCTCTGCGCTGCGTCCGGCCAGCGGAGGTTTGGCAACTGGAAATGAATACCAGGGAACAGTAGCAGAACACCTGAAAGACATGTACGGTGGTGACGGCTTGCCGCGGGCCGCAACGACCAACAGAGACATTTATGTGCCATCTGATTGGCAATCTGCCGGTCAAAGTACTTTGTACCTCGATACCCAGGCTCAGGCTTGCCGCGTTTGTCATTTGCTGCGCGGCACTGGCAATCAGTCAGATATCAGCTTCGATACGTTCACCAAGTTTGACGGTTACGCCGACCGCATAAAGGCACACGTTATTGACCGAGGCAACATGCCCTTGGCCAAGCTTATTTATGACAAGTATTGGAGTACGCCTTCAATCAATGGCCCAATGGCCCAGTATTTGGTTGGAAAAGGGTACTCGGACGGCGCTGCCAGGCCTGGTCGCCCCATTGCTGACCCAGGTCTGGGTCAGCTGGTAAAAAGCCGCTCCACCCGCCTTTCGGGTGCTATGAGTTTGTACGCCAACACCTATCAATGGTCCATTACGTCGGGGCCAGCTGGTGCGAGTTTGAGCGATAGCAGCAGCCAATTGACTACGTTATCCACCGTGGCTGACGGTACTTACGTTGTGCAATTAGTAGTTGGAAACGGCGTGAGCGTGAGTTCACCCGTTTCAACCACCGTCGTGGTCAATTCTGCTTTGTCCTACGAACCACAGGCGCTTCGATTCGCCGATATCAAAACGATTTTGCAGGCCAGTGGAGGCGGGTGTACGACGTGTCATCAGGCCGGTGGCAACGGTGCAGTTATTCCACCCATTTGGTACAGCAGTTATGACCGTGCCGGAACGGGTAACCCAAACGATGCCACAAATGATCACTGGTTCTATACCGAACTGCGTGGGCGAATTAACTTTGCTGATTTGACGTCTAGCCCGCTTCTGCGAAAACCAGCAGGAAACCACCACAATGGTGGGCGGCGATCCGGTTTTAATGCAGATTTGATTCCGGGAGATGCCGGTCGCGCTGATTACGACAAGGTGCTTTCGTGGATTCTCAACGGTGCGCCAGAGTAGACAAGCCGGCGTTTCTGGTGGCCGGCACGTAGCCTGTGGCGCTATTCGCGGCGTACTGCTGCAACTGCAGCTCAATAGCTGCGGCGAGGTGCGTTGTAATTGGTGCCACCGAAAACAAACGGCACGCGTCGCCCGACCAATGTTTCGATTAGCGCCAATTCCTGATCCGTATGATTCAGAAACGGGGCATTGCGGATTTTCTTGCCTTCGGGACCATCTTTGGCAATATAAATCGGCCTGTCGTGGTGCGCGGCAGCAATCGCCTCGCGGCTCAATGGGTCGGTATTCGATTGCGCTTCTGTTGCGCCGTAGCACGTGCAAAAGTAGGTTAGTTCTGGATCAGCTTCTACATAAAAACCAGTGCCCCGAATGCCAATGGTGGACGTATTCGTGCTGACCTTCATTGGCGAGTTGCGCGAGACCGAAAGCAGTTTGCCCGATAACATTCGCAGCCCCGAAATGATGGCCGAAGTTGCGGTTACCTCAGGGGTCTCGATCAGCAGTTTGCTCTCGCGCTCCAGGATCATCGAGTGGGTATTCACCACAAAAATAATGGAGCTGTTTTTACCGGTTTCTACCGTGTCGCCAGGCTTGATACGCGTAGAGAGCACGGCCTTTTCGTTGTTGACGGTGACATCACCTGACAGCCCGTAAATGGACTGGGTTGGCGGCAACTTTGCAGGGCGACTGCCAAAAATGCTGAAACCCTGGGCTTGCGCCTCGAGCAACCCACCACCAAGAAATCCGGCCGTCAGGGCCCTGACAAGCCAGCGGCGGCGCGGATCATCCAGTTCGTCAGTTTGATTGAAGCGGCTCATGGGTTACCTTTGGTGGCAATATCAGACTGATGCTACTGCAATCCCCTTGAATTGCCCAGTAGCTATTTTTTCTTGCCATTGGGCCGGGCCGGTGATATGGGCGCTGGTGCCGCCGGAGTCGACCGCTACTGTCACGGGCATGTCCACCACGTCAAACTCGTAAATGGCTTCCATACCCAGGTCGGCAAAGCCGACTACTTTGGCCGACTTGATAGCTTTGCTGACCAAATAGGCAGCACCGCCCACGGCCATCAAGGATGCACTTTTGTGCTTTTTGATCGCCTCGATGGCCGTTGGTCCGCGTTCACCTTTTCCGATCATGCTGATCAGGCCGGTTTGGCTGAGCATGGTTTCGACAAATTTGTCCATACGTGTTGCGGTGGTGGGGCCTGCCGGGCCAACTGCTTCATCGCGCACAGGGTCAACCGGGCCGACGTAATAAATGACCCGGTTGGTGAAGTCGACCGGGAGCTTTTCACCTTTGGCCAACATGTCTTGGATGCGTTTGTGGGCGGCATCGCGGCCCGTTAGCATTTTGCCGTTCAACAACAGGGTGTCGCCTGGTTTCCAGGCCGCCACGTCGGTCTTGGTCAAGGTATTCAGATCCACCCGTTTGCTTTTTTGGGTGTCAGGCATCCAGTTGACGTTGGGCCACAGATCCAGTGAAGGCGGG
>JANOVW010000113.1:0-1559 GCA_031417575.1 Rhodoferax sp.
GCATCCAGCTGGGCCAGTTCAGCCCAGCCGTGGTCGCCGCCGATCAGGCTGGCGTTGCTGCCGAAGCGGTCTTTGCCATTGGTGGTGCGGGTGAGATCTGCGTCATGCATGAGAAAAGGCACGCCGTCAGCGCTGAGCTTCACGTCGCATTCGAACATGCGGTAGCCGTGGCTGGCACCCAACCGGAACGCTGCCAGCGTGTTCTCAGTGGCGAGATTGCCCGCGCCCCGGTGGGCGATCCACAGCGGGTAGGGCCAAGCCTGTCGGTTCATGGTCTAAATGCGCTTCCCGGTAGCCGCGTCAAACCAGTGCAGGCGGTCGGCGCGCGGGGTGACATGGAAGGTGCTGCCAATCGCGGGCGGCTTGTGCTGTTCGTCGATGCGCACAATGACCTGTTCGCCGTTGAACTTGCCGTACACCAGGCGCTCGGCACCCAGGGTTTCGATGGCTTCGGTTTGCACGGGCCAGCCCCCATCCGTGATGTCCAGGTGTTCGGGCCGTATGCCAAACAGGGCGCCGGGTTGGCCGCCGTGGGCCTGGTTGGGCGCGTTTTTCAGCAGGTTCATGGGGGGCGAGCCGATGAAGCTGGCCACAAAGGTGGTGGCCGGGCGTGAATAGACTTCGTCCGGCGTGCCGAACTGCTCCATGCGGCCACCGTTCATCACCATCATGCGTTCGGCCAGGGTCATCGCTTCGACCTGGTCATGCGTAACAAAGAGCGACGTAATGCCCAACTCGCGGTGCAGCTTTTGTATTTCGAGCCGGGTTTGGGCGCGCAGCTTGGCGTCCAGGTTAGAGAGCGGCTCGTCAAACAAAAAAACCTGGGGTTGGCGCACGATGGCGCGGCCCATGGCCACGCGCTGGCGTTGGCCACCCGAAAGCTCGCGCGGCTTGCGCTGCAGCAGTGCGCCGAGCTCGAGGATTTTGGCGGCTTTGTCGACCCGGGTTTTGATCTCGTCAACCGGCACTTTGGCGATTTTCAGGCCGTAGGCCATGTTCTCAAACACGCTCATGTGCGGGTACAGCGCATAGTTCTGAAACACCATGGCGATGTCGCGCTCGCTGGGTTCGAGCTTGTTCACCACGCGCGGGCCGATGGAGATGTCGCCTTCGGATATTTCTTCCAGCCCGGCCACCATGCGCAACAAGGTTGATTTGCCGCAGCCCGATGGCCCGACGATGACAACGAATTCGCCATCTTTGATGTCAGCATTGACGCCGTGGATGACCTGGTTGGCCGACGGCCCCTTGCCGTAACGCTTGACGACGTTTTTGAGTGTGATGGATGCCATAACTTCTTGTCTACTTCTCCGTGTCGACCAACCCTTTGACAAACCATTTTTGCATCAGCACCACCACCAGGGCAGGTGGCAGCATGGCCAAAATGGCGGTTGCCATCAGCACGTTCCATTCGGTGTAGGCCTCGCCGCCGAGCAGGCGCTTGATGCCCAACACCACCGGGTACATGGTTTCTTCGGTAGTCACCAGCAACGGCCAGAGATACTGGTTCCAGCCGTAAATGAACTGGATGACAAACAGCGCGGCGATGCTGGTTTTGG
>JANOVW010000114.1:0-1626 GCA_031417575.1 Rhodoferax sp.
TTGCCTGATCGTCCCGATTGCCCTGGTTCACAATCACGCCATGAAAACACTATTTCTGACTTTTGCTTGGTTAACGGCATCACTGAATAGCTGGGCACAAAATGCCCCGCAGCTGGATTTGCCACGCGTCACGTTGTCAGCCGGCATGCATCAGATCAGTGCGCAAGTTGCGCAGACTCCGGAGCAGCGTCAAACAGGATTGATGTTTCGCCAAAACATGCCACTGCCTGAAGGCATGTTGTTTGTATTCGAGCAGCAAGCCACGCAGTGTTTCTGGATGCGCAACACGCTGATTCCTCTGCAAACAGCATTTATAGCCGATGACGGTGCGATCGTGAATATCGTCGACATGAAGCCGCTGGATGAAACCAGCCGCACCTGTTCCGACAAACCGGTGCGTTATGTGCTTGAAATGAACCAGAACTGGTTCAGTAAAAAAGGCATCAAGGCGGGCTTCAAGTTGAGCGGCCCGCCCTTCAAACCCTGATCAACGCGTGCTGAATCGGTTCAAGCGAAGTTTTTCTCGGCGAATTCCCAGTTGACCAGGTTGGCCAGGAAACTTTCGACAAACTTGGGCCGCAGGTTGCGGTAGTCGATGTAATAGGCGTGTTCCCAAACGTCAACAGTCAGCAAGGCCTTGTCAGCGGTCGTCAGGGGTGTTCCTGCCGCGCCCATGTTCACAATATCCACAGAACCGTCAGCCTTTTTCACCAGCCAGGTCCAGCCAGAGCCGAAGTTACCCACAGCAGATTTGACAAACGCTTCCTTGAACGCGGCGTAACTGCCCCATTTGGCGTTAATGGCCGCAGCCAACGCGCCGCCAGGCTCACCACCGCCTGCTGGTTTCATGCAGTTCCAGAAAAAGGTGTGGTTCCAGATTTGCGCTGAATTGTTGTAAACGCCACCAGTGGATTTTTTGATGATGTCTTCCAGGGACATGGTCTCGAATTCGGTACCTTTTTGCAGGTTGTTCAGGTTGACCACATAGGCGTTATGGTGCTTGCCGTGGTGAAACTCGAGGGTTTCTTTTGAATAATGGGGGGCCAGTGCGTCAATGGCAAAAGGCAATGCGGGCAGGGTGTGTTCCATGAAATCCTCTTGGGTGGGTTGCGTCAAATCGGGTATTGTAGAAACTTCTGGCCTATTGCACCCGCACCAAAATTTGCCCTTTGGACAGGCGCAGGTTCAAGGCCTGCTGCGGTACCAAATGGGCAGGGGTTCGCACGACATGGCCTTCGTCGTCGGTAACCCACGCGTAACCACGATCGAGCACGCGCTGGGGATCAACCGCCTCCATCCGCGTAGCCAATTGGGCGAGGATATGGTCCTGCTGGCGCAGACCAATGGATACCCCCGTGGGCAAACGCTGTTTGTACTGGGCCAATTGGTTGTATTGCCATTTCAAATTTTGGCTCACCGACTGCGCCAAGCGCTGCCCCAGTGCATGGAGGGTGGGCTCCCACCCAGACAACAGGCGGCTCGGCCGCGCCAGTTGAAGGGCCAGTTCGTCCAGGCGCTGCTGTGGCCGGTCAAGCTGACGTCCAAACGCCCGGGTCAGACCGAGCTCCATCGCATCCAGCAGCTCACGACTTTCAGCCTGGGCTGTAGCAGCCATTTCAGCCGCGG
>JANOVW010000115.1:0-1848 GCA_031417575.1 Rhodoferax sp.
GGGCCGCGCCGCGCGCAACCCGGTTGAGCTCAAAACCGTGTTCAGTTGGTTGGCCGTTGGGCCCGCCGTTTCCAACTTCATTGGCCCGGTAGCAGCGGGTTTGCTCATCGACCATGTGGGTGTTTGGATGGGTGGCCAACCAGCCGATATAAACGGGTTTCGCGGTGCGTTTTTGTTTCTCGCCTGCCTGCCCCTGGCCACTTGGTGGTGGGTGCGCCACACCGTAGAAATGCCGCCCGTGGTTACCCCGGCCAATGCACCGCCCAAAAAAGCCTGGGACTTGTTGGCCGACCCGCTGATGCGCCGCCTGATGCTCATCAACCTGCTGTTGGCCTCGTGCTGGGATGTGCACACCTTTGTGGTGCCGGTGATCGGTCATACAAATGGCTTCAGCGCGTCGGTTATCGGCACGATATTAGGGGCTTTTGCCATGTCGGCCACGCTGGTTCGGGTGCTCATGCCGATATTTGCCAGCCGCATCCGCGAATGGGTGGTGTTGTCGGGGGCGATGTTGCTCACCGCCAGCTTGTTTGCGGTTTACCCGTTTCTTCAAACGCCCTGGGCGATGGGTTTTTGCTCGGTTTTGTTGGGGCTGGGTTTGGGTTCCGTGCAACCCATGGTGATGAGCACCCTTCACCAAATTACGCCAGAAGCCCGGCAGGGCGAAGCGCTGGGCCTGCGCCTGATGGTGATCAACGGGGCCAGCGTGGTGATGCCGATTTTCTTTGGCACGCTGGGTGCGGTGGTCGGCGTCTCGATGGTGTTTTGGGTGGTGGGCGCCGCGGTGGGTTTGGGCGCACGACCGGCTTGGCGACTGCGGCCACCCGCCCACGGTGGGTACGGTTCCCATTCCGGCACGGCCCCTTAGCCGTACAAGGGCACAGCTGCAATGGCCTTGACGCTCGCCTCGCTTGACTTGCTGCTGCGGGGTGCAGCGGCGGCGCTATTGGTGTTCCAGTTGGTGCACCTGGCGGGCAGCCGCTTGCCGCGCCTGCACCGTTGGGCGCTGGCGGCATTCCTGGCCTCTGTGCTGGCTTACCTGCTGTGTTCGCGGCCCGACTTTGCCAGCTTCAGTTGGGCCTGGAAGCTACCCGCCCTGGCGTTGTGCCTGATGACTGCGCCATTGTTGTGGTTGGCCATGCGGGTGGTGTTTGACGATGCCTTGTCAGGTTCTTTCAAGATCGGGCTGGGGCTGCTGCTGACCTTGGCACTGGGTGTGCTGGTTGTCGTGGGTGCCGGCGGTTTGCTGGTGACGGTGCTGCACAAAATGGTGCTGATCGGTTTTGCCCTCGCCACCTTGTGGGCCGTGGTGAAAGACTGGCGCAGCGATCTGGTATTGAACCGGCGCCGCTTGCGCACCTGGGTTGCGGCCAGCCTGGGCGTTTATGTGCTGCTGGTGTTGGGGTTTGAACTGGTTTTTGTGCAAAGCGCCGCGCCGCGTTGGCTGGAAGTGCTCAACCTGGCCGGCATTGTGCTGTTGTCAGGCCTGGTTGCCCTGGCCAGCGCGCGCCATACGTTGGATGAATGGCTCGGTGCGCGGCCCCAACACCCGCATCAGCCCGATTTACCCCATCAATCCGATAACCTTCAGCCGCCAGAGCCTAACCCGTTGCCAGGCCTGACGCCGCCGCCGCCCGCGTTAAACCGCAAAGCCGCGCTACGCGAACGCCTGTTGCGTGCCATGGGTGAGGGGCGCGCCTATGCGCACGAGGGCCTGGCGCTGGCGCAGTTGGCCGAGCAAGTGGAATGCACCCCAGCGCAACTGCGCGAGGCCATCAACCAGCAACTGGGGTACCGCAACTTCAACGATTTTTTGCACCATTACCGTGTTGACGAAGCCGCCCAGCG
>JANOVW010000116.1:0-4186 GCA_031417575.1 Rhodoferax sp.
GCCTTATATTCAAGAGATTTTTATGGCGCAAATCAACATTTTCTGTTAGATAAATCGGTTCTTCCAAATCCGATTCAGCATCGGTGATTGAAGTATTTGGAACAGGCAATAATTCGCCTTCGAGCAGATTCGTTTCAGCCATATCAACCAGCGCACCGGCTAAAAGGCGACGTGCTTCAGCCAAATTTTTTCCGCACGTTATCGCGCTCGGAAAATCCAAAACTTCGCCGTGAACGCCTTCGTCCGTAAATTTATACATCGCCTTATAAGTCAACATTTTAATTCGCAATCAATTTACTTAACGCTTCTAAATTCTTTGTTTCATCAAAAATCGCCTGAATCGGAATTTTGAAATCAGGCAGAACGACGTAACCGTCCTGTGTGTACGCCGCCAGTTGCGTGTGGTTTAGAAATTTCACAGGTTATGGGTGTTCGGTGCACCGAGGGTACGGGGCAATTGTGTTGGTATGGCAGGTCCATTTTCACTGTATTTGGGTACGAACGGTTTGACGGAATTCGCGCGTCAACGCACGATACAGATTCTGTGATGCTACTGCGCTGCCCGTTCGCTTAACGAGGCGTGCGGTGCTTGCATCCGGTTGGTTTTCAAATAGTCGTTTTCAGGGGGTTTCAATGGATTTTTCAAATTTAGGAGGAGCGCTGGTCGTCTCCGGTATTGCGTTTGTCACAGCCTGTGGCGGTGGCGGTGGTGGCGGAGCAGCTGGGGGCGCAAGCGGCAGTGGCATTGATGGCGGTGCTACTACCGTTGCGATGGTCCCAGCGACGCCTGATGTGGTCACCGTCGATGGTGTGGTTGCCAAAGGGCCGGCAAAGGGGGCCAAGGTATTTGTGTATGCAACAGATTCAAACGGCAAAAAAGGCCCAATCCTCCAAACCGTACAAACGGGAGCAGGCGGCACCTATTCAGTCAGTATTCCCAAACAGACCGGTACCGTTCTGATCGAAGCAGATCTAGAAGGTGCTGACATCGACGATGAAACCGCGCCCGGTACAACCACCAAGGGCAAGGCTGGCGAAAAAATGTTGTGTGCGTTGTCGCTCGCTGCTGGCGCAAAAACCACAGCTAACGTCACGCCGTTTTCTGATATGGCCGCCGCCATGGCCAGCAGCCGGGGTGGTGCCAACACCTATTCGGCAGCCGATGTTGCTGCAGCCAACCGCAAGATCCGCGATTTGACGATTGACGATCATCTGACAGCATCACCCACGGGCGCACTCAAATCAAAACTAACCACAGTGGCCTTGTTCGTCAAGAAAAGCCACGGTGGCGACTTGACTGCCGCTTTGGCAGAACTGCGCGGAGCCGCCAAATTTGACGCCGGAAAAAACGGATTTGTCGTGACGGGAGCGGTAAGCCAAAAACTGGCTACAGCCTGCGAGGGTGCAGACTGCAGCACGCAAAGCAATTTCGGCAATGCAACGCTGGCTGAAACCGCAGTTGCACCGGGTAACGAAACCAGCGCGGTAGACGCGGTCAAGGCCCTGTTTCAGGACTTGCTGGATACCGTGCAGGCCTACAGAAACGCAGACAGCACAGGGGAAATCCAGTCAGTTGGCGACAGCCTGCGCAATTCGGTGGAGAGTGCAGCGGAATTCATGGATGATGAAGCCTTGGGTGTGTTGGCGGCCGTACCGCGTGGTTATGAGCTGTTTAGCAAAAAAACCGGCCCCACCACGCCGATTGTCACCATCAACTCCGTCTCCAACTCGCCCTATGCGATCCCTGGCGGAACGGTGTTTGGACAGGTTGCCACCAAATTCAGCAATGGTCAAACGGTCACGCCCGGGCTGCTGCCCATGTATGGCTGTGAGCTGGCTGTTGCCACAACATTGACCACCGCCGGAGGCGACCTGGACGTCGCCACCTACGCCGTTGCAACCACGACAACACCAACTGCCGACATCAATGCTTTTGCCTGCTACGGCATTGGCACGAGCGGTCGCCTGCTGGGCAATGCGCTGGACGACAGTTTTTCCAGAAACCACTCGATCAAAGTCCTGCCCCAGGCAGATGGTAGTTTCAAGTATGTTCATCAAACACGGAAAATAAATTTTGACCGCACCATCACGCCAACCAGTGTGCGGGATGGGTTGGCTCAGTTTGGCACGATGACGCGTGCCGTCAATGGCACTGGCCAGGTTGCTCGCTTCACTTTTCAGGGGCAGAGCAGCCCAGGGTTCAAGTTTTTGAAAACGCGCACAGTCGCCGAACGGGCCAAGTTCAGCCATCAGGTAGTGAACCTGAGTCTGGACGCAACGTATGACCCTCTATTGGCGACCGGTATCTACAAAGACAATAGCCTGGACAGACTCACGCTGGGCGGCAGCATTCGTCTGATCAAGGCAGACGGTTCCGAAGCCTCCAGCTTGACGGTAGCCAATGGTTCGGTGCTGGCTGCCCGCCGCACACTGGTGAGCACACCACAAGCACCGTTTTACTATTTTGGCGGAATAGCGTGCAACCTCGGCGGCGTACCGGCTTTTGGATCTGTTTCGCCGAATTTAACCTGTGCAATCGCCAGAGCCCCGTTTACCAATGTCGATGCGGATGCCAAGGAAATGAACCTCGGCATCACGGTTGCCATGCCTGGCGCCAAGTTTGAAGGCATCCTGACAGCAGACGGTGCGGGTTTTGACAAGAGCGGGAACGACTATCAGCCGACCGCTGCCAGCTTTACCGGCAAGGTTTACGAGGGTGACGGTGCAGGCGGCCATCGGCTCTTGCTGGAAGGTCGCATTGCAGGCGGCGTGACAGGCTTCAATCAATACAGCCGGGCGCTGGCACTTTCGCCAACCAACTATGCCGCGCGAAACGTCAATTTCGATGGCAAGGTGTACCTGAAAAGCCGGCCCGCTATCGGGCTGAACCTGGCCTTTCAGGAAGGCGCTTTCAACCAAGGTGTCACCACAGGCACTTTCTTCTGGGGCGGCAAGTCGTTCACCATTCGGGGCAACGCCAGCACCTTCACCAACGCGGGCACACTCGAATTCCTGAACAGCGACGGTGCGAAATTCGATTTGGCGAGCGGCTCGGCCAATTCTGCCGTATCGCTCAAAAAGGGTAGCACTGAAGTGGGCATCATCAACATGCAGACCAAACGCATTGACTACAGTGACGGCAGTTTTCAGCAGTATTGATGGGGCAGTATGCGCCTCGTGAGAGGCGCTTGTTTATGGTTGTTGGCGGGCTCGGCACACATGGGGTGCCAGGCCCTGGATTCCGGCTTTGCGCTTGAAGCAGAATCGCTACGCGTGTCTTCGTTTCTGGACGGGCAGTTGGCCGATGATGAAAAGGCAGTCGTAGCCCACTCCAGGGCACCAGCGCACACGCTGGCACGCACCCGGCTTCGTGCCAGCGCCCCGGTGCCCTGGACCGACCGAAGCTGGCGCATGGGGGCCTTTGCCGACTCGCAGGCTTGGGTCATTGGCGATTCGGTTCGGGCGCTGGCGTTCTATAACAACAAAGAGGCGGGCTCTCAAAATGCCAGCCATTTGTTTGATGTGCAGTCTCAATTCATGCGGCGCACCGGACTAACGCTGGGCACGAGCTGGAAAACCGCGCTGGGGCAATCGCACACCTTGCAGGTGACAACGCAGCTGAAATACTACGCCGTGAATGAATTCAAGGCCAGCCACGTGCGGGGCGCACTGACCGAAACCGTGGCCGGCGCAATTGGCCTGCAGGCGCAAACGGTGGAGCAAAACCTGGGTGGGCAATCGCTTTTTGTCAAACCCGACCGAGCCTTGGGCCATGGGTTTGCGCTTGATGCCGCGCTGACGCTGACCAATGCACAAGGCAGCCACTTGACGTTTGCGGTGGAAGATTTTGGCCCGGCTGTTACGTTGCCCAGTGTGTTGCGTACCACCCAAAACGCCAATACCAACACAGTGAGCTACGATGCCAATGGTTACATTCATTTTGCGCCGCTCTTGACGGGTCAATACGCGTCAGAGCAAATTCGCGTGGTGTTTGCCCCCACATGGTCCGCCGCGTTGGCCTGGCGGCTCAAACCAGATTTGGAATGGCTGGCATCGGCTGAATCAACCCAGACGGTTCACCAGATCAGCAGTGGGCTTCGACTGGAAACCAACGGCCAACAGTTCATAGCCCTGATTCATTTGGGCAAAGACCTGCCAGCCTCTGTGGAGCTGGCCTGGAAATCCA
>JANOVW010000117.1:0-5890 GCA_031417575.1 Rhodoferax sp.
TTTTACGCGTCTGTCGAGTTGCTGCGTTACCCGCAGCTCAAAGGCCTGCCAGTGGTCATCGGTGGCAGCCGCCGCAACTGGGAAGAGATGTTGGCGCGCTTGCGCGTGAGTCACCCTGAACGTGAATGGGCCACTGAAGCCGACCTGCGCTACATCCCTGTGGCAGCCTTTGAACTGCTGGGCAGTTATGTCGGCAGGGGCGTGATCACCACCGCCACCTATGCCGCGCGGCAATTTGGCATTGGCTCGGCCATGGGCATGATGAAGGCCGCCAAACTTTGCCCACAAGCCATCATGCTGCCGATTGACTTTGCCGAATACCGCCGCTTCTCGCACCGCTTCAAAGACATCATCCTGGATATTGCCCCGCTGATGGAAGACCGGGGTGTGGACGAGGTCTACATCGACTTCACCGACGTACCGGGCGGCCAGCGCGAAGGCGGCCGGGTGCTGGCGCGGCTGATCCAGAAACGCATTTTTGACGAAACCGGCCAGACCTGCTCGGTCGGTGTGGCGCCCAACAAGTTGCTCGCCAAAATGGCCAGCGAGTTCAACAAACCCAATGGCATTTCGGTTATTTTCGAAGACGACCTGCAAAGCAAAATCTGGCCGCTGGCCTGCCGCAAGATCAATGGCATTGGCCCCAAGGCGGATGAAAAACTCAAAAAACATGGCATCAGCCTGATGGGCGAACTCGCGGCGCGCGACGAGCAATGGCTGATCGACACCTTCGGCCAGGCCACCGGTGCCTGGATGCACCGCGCTGCCTGGGGTCGCGACGACCGCCCGGTGGTCACCCAAAGCGAGCCCGTCACCATCAGCCGCGAAACCACCTTCGAGCGCGACTTGCACGCCGTGGCCGACAAAGCCGAGCTGGGGGCCGTTTTCACACGCTTGTGTGAGCAACTGGCAGCCGACTTGCAGCGCAAGGGTTATGTGGGCAAAACCATTGGCATCAAGCTGCGCTATGACAACTTCAAGGCCGCTACACGCGACATCACGCTGGACCACTCCACCGCCGATGCCCAAGTGATTCGCCATACTGGTGGCCTATGCCTCAAACGGGTGCCGTTGGAACGCAAACTGCGCCTCTTGGGTATTCGCGTGGGATCTTTATCTCATGCAAATTTGGATCAAAATGAGCTCAATATTGCACCTAAAACAATAGCTTTTGGTGCAATTGACATGAGAACAAAAAGCCCTAAATACTCAGAGCCCGAACTCTTTTGAGTTTTTAAAGGCTTTTAAGGCAACTTCAGCCGCGCGGCGTGAAATCGGTGGTTTTGCGGGCCTGTTGTTCAATCACCGCCATCGCTGCCAACGCCACATGATCCAGCCAAGGCGACGCCACCACCTGCACACCCACCGGCATGCCCGCGCTGCCTTCGCTCACTTTGCGAGCCAGTTTGAGGATGATGTCGCTGGAGGTGGGCAAACCCGGCGCTTCATCGGCCCGCACCCGGGTGACGGGCACCACACCAGCGGGGTAACCCAGCAGGTTGTACAGCGGCGCGTAGACACCCGCGGTGAGCAGGTCTGCGCTAGCCCCATGGGTGTAGGCGGGCAATGGGCATGGCGGGCACAGAATCACGTCCAGCGGGCCTCCGGGAGCGTTGGCCATGGCTTGGGCAAACTCTTCTTTGTAGTCCAACTGGGCATCGACCATGTCCCAGTAATGCAGGCCTGAATAATCGCCAAAGGCTTTCATGTTGCCCGACAGGCTGGGTTGGCCCACGGCACCCAGCAGTTTGGCGATGCCTTGCAGTAGCCAACCCGGGATGCTGGCCAGCAACATCAGTTGTTTGACGGGCGGCGTTTTGGGGCCGGGGCCGTGGCGGCGCTTGAAGGTTTTGAGCGCGTCGCCGCCCAGTATGCCCAGAAAAATATTCATGGCGCGGCGGGGGCTGGGCGGCTGCCATTCCACCACGCTGGCACCCGCCTGGCGCAGCGCGTCGGCGGCTTCACGTACGGCACGCGCCACTGCGGGGGCGCAGGGCACCATACCGTCGTCGGTGTAAAACCCGACACGCAGGGTTTTGATATCCACCTGGGTGTAGTCGCCCAAGGGGCGGCTGGGTTCCATGGGGCCGGTGCTGCCGTTCAGAATGGAAAGGCCCAGCGCCACATCGGCAACGCGTGGCGCAATTGGGCCGACCTGCGCCAATATGGCATGCTGGCCGCGCGGCATGAAGGCAGTCGCGTCATTGCAGCGGCCCTCGGTGGGCTTGATGCCGGTCACGCCACAAAAATGCGACGGAATGCGAATGCTGCCACCAATGTCAGAACCCACACCAATGGATGATGCACCCGCCGCCACCAAAGCGCCTTCGCCACCGCTGCTGCCACCGGCTGTGCGCAGCAGGTCATGCGGGTTTTGCGTGCGGCCATACACCGGGTTGTCGCTCTCGTAATACAACAGCCACTGCGGCACATTGGTTTTGCACAGCGGTATGCCGCCGGCCGCGCGCATGCGGGCCACGTAAACGTCTTCGTGTGTAGCGCGATGGTCTTTGCGTGAGAGCAGGCCGTGGGTAGACGGCGTGCCCGGCATGTCAAGGTATTCCTTCACCGTGAAGGGCACGCCGTGCAAAGGCCCCAACGGTTCGCCACGGGCTTGTTTGGCATCGGCCGCTTTGGCACTGGCACGGGCGGCATCAAACAAGGGCCAGACCATGGCGTTGAGCGCGCCGTTGACCTTTTGGATCTGCACGATGTGCTGCTCAACCGCATCGACGGATGTGGCGGTGCCTGCAGCGATCATTTGGGCCAATTGGGCGGCGCCCAGATTCAACAGCGATTGCGTCATGCGTTTCCTTGGGCTTTTGCCTGTTTGCGTAAATACATATCCTGGTCGGCCTGTTTGAGCAACGACTCCACGTCGGCGCCATCGGCCGGGCACAGCGCCAAGCCAATGGATGCACCGGTCTCCAGTCCGTCTGGCAAGCCCGGCAAGCCCTGCAGGCAATTCAAGGGCTCAGCCAGCTGGCGCTCCAGCTTTCTGCGGGCAGTGTCAGCGTCAGCCTGGCTGAAAACGTCCTCCAGGACGATCACAAACTCATCGCCGCCAAAGCGTGCGGCCATGTCCACGTCCCGGACACTGCGTGCCAAGCGTTGCGCCATTTCGATCAAGGCGCGGTCGCCAACATCATGACCCATGACGTCGTTAATTTGTTTGAAACCATTCAGGTCAGCGAACAAGACCGCAAAAGGCCTTGAATCACCGCGGCGACGCTGGCGGACGATATGGTCTTCGATACGCCGCAGCACCGCTTCACGGTTGGCGATACCTGTCAGTTTGTCGGTGAACAATTGCGATTGCATGGCCGCAAACGATTTGGCCAGATCGCCGATTTCATCACTTCGCTCAACCGGAATTTTGGTCCCCACAATGCCCGCACCCAGGTCGTTCGCGGCAACTGCGAGTTGGCGTAAATCACTGGCGATCTGGTTCAGTACGAACATGCCGACACCGACAATCAACAGACAGGCAAATAACGCCAAGATCACGGTGCGCTTGACGTTGTTGGTTACTGTCTCCATGAAATCCTGCCGGGGTACTGCGACAGCGACGATCCAGTCCAGGCCGGCTTCGTCACGCACCCGTGCGTAGCCCGCCTGCACGATGCCGTCCGGGCCTTCAAACGAGCCGGTTTGGGCGTTGTTGAGCAACTCGGACTTGCGGGTGCTCGTGCTCATCAGGTCCCGCACGGCTTTGTAGGTCGCGGCAATCACCAGGTCCTGGCTGTCGATGGCATTGAGCCGGGTGTTGTCTTCCCCGGCACCTTTGCGCAGGTGCGGTCCCCGCGAGGTGGCAATCAGGTTCCCGTCTGGCTCGGTAATGAAAGCCACCCCGTTCTTGCTCAAGGGCAGGCTTTTGAGAAAACTGTTCAGTTGCTGAAGTGACAGATCGGTCGCCACCACACCTTCAAATTCGCCATTGGGCCCATTCACCCGCCGCGCACGGGTTCCGACCAGATTGAGCGTTTTGAAATCGATGTAGATCGACGTCCAGGTTTGGGTTTTGGCACCTTGCCCGGCCTTGTACCAGGGGCGCTCACGGGGATCAAAAATACGTTGTTCGGCCACCGGATTCTTGAGTTCACCCTTGATCGTCGCGTATTGATACAACTGGCGCGGGCCCTCTGAACCCGTGCGCAGGCGCAATTCAGCTTCAGTCTTGGAAAACCGCCACAAACCAATGAACTGACCATGCCGATTACCGTAATAGGCGTAGTTGTTCGGTTCGAGGTGGACAGACGTGGCCAGCCAAAAGCGCTGACGCAGCGCATCGAGTTCATCCAGAATGGCCTTAGGCGCCGGAATGTCCGGTGGAAAAGCCGTATCCAGCACGGCTTCAGAGCCTGAAACGTGTTTGTCTACCGCCTGGCTGATGCGGCCCACGGTTTCCGACAACACCAGGTCAGACAGATTGTCCACCGCGCTGCTACCGGCGTCATACGACAAATAGCCAATGGACGCCGCTGCCACCAGCACCAACGCCACGTAAGGGACGGTGAGCATCTGGCGAAGCGACGCATGCGAAAGAAACTTCATCACGCTCAACAATCCTCTTGTTTACCCCTGAAAACGGGCTTGGACCAATCATAGGCGCAAAGCCTGTTTGTCCTACAGACCGCCCCCTGTGAATTTGGCGGCGGGCCCACCCGGTGTCACTGCCGCGCCGTGCGGATATTTTTCGGCAAAGCCTGCGGATAACTGGTCCGAAACGGGTTGATATCCAATCCCCCCCGCCGCGTGTAACGGGCATACACCGCCAAACGGGTCGGCCGGCAGCGCGTCCAGATGTCCATAAAGATGCGTTCGACGCACTGCTCATGAAACTCGTTGTGGTTGCGAAAACTCACCAGGTATTGCAGCAAGCCACCCTGTTCGATTTGCGGACCGCTGTAGCTGATCTGGACATCGCCCCAGTCGGGCTGCCCGGTGACCAGGCAGTTGCTTTTGAGCAAGTTGCTGGTGAGCACTTCGGTCACGGGCTGCTCGTCGAGCGCGGCCTTGAGCAAATCGGGCGCCGGGGTGTAACGGTCGCAATCGATGTCCAGGCGATCCAGGCTCAAACCATCAAGTTCATGCACCGGTTCACGGTCAAACAGATCGGGACCCAGCAGCGAGATGCCGATGGACGCAGACGCCGCTGCCCCCCGCCACACGGCCTCACTGATGTCGGCCCGCAAACGCGCCGCGACATCGTCAATACTGGCAAACCGCGTGTTGTTGAAGCTGTTCAGGTACAGCTTGAAAGATTTGCTCTCGATGATGTTGGGTGTCTCACACGGCACCACCACCCGGGCAATTGCAACCTGGGGCTTGCCGCGCGGTGTCAACCAGCTCAGCTCAAATGCCGTCCACATATCGGCACCCAAAAACGGCAGCACCATGCCACCAGAAATGCCGATTTCCTCTCGCTTGGGGGCACGCGGGATGGGGAAGAGCAGCGAAGCGTCGTATTGGTCAATATAGGCAGTTGCCTTGCCTAATCGTGACTCGTCTGGTGTGTTCATGCACTTTTCAAGTGCGGAATCAGGCTGTCCAGCATGCGCTGCACCACACCCGGCGGCAGGTCGTGGCCCATGCCATCGATGGCGACAAATTTGGCTTCCGGGATTCGCTTTGCTGTGTCTTCGCCGCAAGCAAAAGGCACCAGCACATCGGCTGTGCCGTGCACCACCAAGGTGGGCACTGTGACGTCTGCCAGCGCCTTGGCACGTGTACTGTCAGCCATGATGGCCACCATCTGGCGCGAGACGCCCTGCGGGTGGTAGCTGCGCTCAAATGCAGTGACCGCGCGGGCCCTGATTTCGGCTTCGGGCACTTTGAAGCCAGGGCTGCCAATCACCGACAGTAGTTTGACGTAAAAATCACCGATATC
>JANOVW010000118.1:0-9888 GCA_031417575.1 Rhodoferax sp.
GTTCAACCGGGCTATCAAGGCGCTGGGTGCCAAACGCTGGCAGAGGCTGCACAAACTGGTTTACGCGATTGCCGGTTTGGGAATCCTGCATTTTTTCTGGATGCGATCGGGTAAAAACGATTTTGCCGAGGTTTTTGTGTACGCCGTTGTTCTTGCTTTTTTATTGGGTTGGCGTGTTTATAAATATTTTTATAAAAAAGCTTAATTGTTCAAGTTATACATGCACAATTAGCTATTTATATTATATTTAATTTGCTCTAAATAAGTGCATAATTTATTCTAAATAAGTAGCATTCTTAATTGTATTTAAACCTCGCCAACAAAGGGCAGCTAACCCAACAATTCGGTTGCGCCTGGCTCGGGTTGCAGCAAATCCAAGGCTTCTATTCCGGTTGCTCCATTCGCAACTGATCCGCAATCGTCTCGCGCCGACGAATCACACGCACTTCGCTACCGTCGACCAACACTTCGGCTGCCCGCCCGCGCGAGTTGTAATTGCTGGCCATGGCCATGCAATACGCGCCTGCCGACATCACTGCCAACAAGTCGCCCTGCTGAAGCGCCAAGGTGCGGTCATGGCCGATCCAGTCGCCGCTTTCACACACCGGGCCAACAACTTCCCACAGGTCTGCGGCAGCGTCGATACGGGGTGCCAGCGGCACGATTTCCTGGTAGGTTTGGTACAGGGAAGGCCGCGGCAGGTCGTTCATGGCAGCATCGACGATGCAGAAGTTTTTTTGCTCGCTAGGCTTCAGGTACAGTACCTCGGTGACACAGACACCCGCGTTGCCCACCAGCGAGCGGCCCGGCTCGATCATCAACAGGCGGTCGCCAAAACTGCGCGCATCGAGTTTGGCCAGCAGTTTGCGCCACAGGTCGTCGGCTGCGGGGGGGGTGTCGCCGTGGTAGTTGATGCCCAGGCCACCGCCAAAATCAATGTGCTGAATGGCAATGCCCGCTGCCTCAATGGCTTCGACCAGATCCAGCATGCGGTCCACCGCATCCAGGTAGGGGCTCTCCAGCGTGATTTGCGAACCGATATGGCAATCAATGCCAACCACCTGTAGCCCTGGCAGCGCAGCGGCACGTTGGTAAGTTTGCAACACCCGTTCATGGGCGATGCCAAATTTATTGCCTTTGAGGCCGGTTGAAATGTAGGGGTGGGTTTGCGGGTCTACATTGGGATTCACCCGAATGCTTACGGGCGCTTTTTTCCCCTGCGCCAACGCAACCGCATTGAGAACCTCCAATTCGGCTTCGCTCTCGACGTTGAAACAACCGATGCCGACATCCAGCGCACGGCGCATCTCAGAACGGGTTTTGCCAACGCCTGAAAAAATGATCTGCCGAGCATTCGCGCCTGCAATCAGCACGCGCTCCAGTTCGCCGCCGGAAACGATGTCAAAACCACAACCCGCCTTTGCGAACAGCTTGAGTACGCCCAGCGCGGGGTTGGCCTTCATGGCGTAACAAATCTGTACCTTGCGACCGGCAAAACCACGCTGGTAGGCCGCCAGCGCGGCCAGCATGGCGGCGCTGGAGTACACAAACAAGGGCGTTCCGTGGGTTTGCGCCAGTTCGTCCACGCGATGACCGTCCACGCACAATTGGCCATTTTGATAGCTGAAAAAAGGCGCACCAGGCAGTGCGGCGGGAAGGTTGGGGAGCGTCATGGCGTGGCAGCTTTTGCGGGGATTATCGGGCTAACGGGTTTCATAGGGTCGACAAGGTTGGCGGCACTTGCGGCAGGTGCCGTACGCTTGCCGGGCAACAAGGTTTCCGGCAAGGTGGCCCGTTGGGCGGCGGCAGGTTCCGTTGGCAAATACAGGGCCCCTTGTTGGCCACAGCCGGCCAGCCAACACAGGCTGATAGCGCCGGCAATCGCCCGCAAGTGCCATTGCCCCGGCAAAGGTGAGGAAAACAGGAGGAAAATCAGGTGCTTTGGCCACATCCTGAAATTGTAATGACTGACCCTGAATTCATGAATTTGTCTGAGACCCTGTTGGGTGCGGTTGAGGCCTGTTGTGACCGCATCAACGACGAAACCGACGCGGACATCGATAACCAACGCACGGGCGGCATGATTACCTTGGTATTTGCCAACCGCAGCCAGATCGTCATCAACCTGCAAAAACCGTTGCATGAGGTGTGGCTGGCGGCTAAATCAGGTGGGTATCACTATAAATACAATAGCGGTCAGTGGACGGATACCAAGGGTTCTGGCGAGTTTTTTGAAAACCTGACGCGTTGCGCCCGCGAGCAATCAGGCCTGGCGCTGACCTTCAGTTTCTGAAAAGATCCAGAATCTTCTTCTTTTCGTCGGCCACCGGCAGTGTTTTGGCGGGTGCGGCGTCAGTTGGCGTCAGCGGGTCATCCAGCCCCAAGCTTTGCACGCCACGGCCTTTGAATTCATCAAAATACCACTCGCCGCCTGAATTGACCACCCCTTCGGGGGGTTCAATGTCTTTTTCTGGCACGCCTTTGAGCGCGTGTTCCATGAAGGTGATCCAAACCGGCAAGCTCAGGCCACCACCGGTTTCGTTGCTGCCCATTTTTCGCGGTGTGTCGTAACCAATCCAGGTCACGGCAGTGAGTGTTGGGTGAAAACCGGCAAACCAGGCATCCATGGAATCATTGGTGGTGCCGGTTTTGCCGTAAATATCTCCCCGTTTCAGCGCTACTTTGGCTTTGGCGGCTGTGCCAGAGCGCGTGATTTCCTGCAGCAAGGTGTTCATCACAAAAGCGTTGCGCGCATCGATGCCGCGCATCGATTCGTCCAGAGCCGGGGTTTTGGCTTCAAACAACAGGCGTCCCTTTTGTTCGGTCACCTTGGCAATCACCCACGGGTTGATGCGGTAACCGCCATTGGCAAACACCGAATACGCCGTCGCCATCTGCATCGGCGTGACGGAACCGGCACCCAGGGCCATCGTCAGGTAAGGCGGGTGTTTGTCCGCTTCAAACCCAAAGTTGGCGATCCAGTCTTGGGCATATTGCGGCCCAATCGAGTTGAGAATTCGAATGGAAATCATGTTTTTGGAGCTGGCCAAACCCCGGCGCATGGACATCGGGCCTTCAAACTTGCCATCGTAGTTCTTGGGTTCCCACGCTTGCCCACCCGTGACGCCAGCGCTAAAAAACAAGGGTGAATCATTGATGATGGTGGAACCGGTGAAGCCTTTTTCAAGCGCGGCGGAATAGACAAAGGGTTTGAAACTCGAACCGGGTTGCCGCCATGCTTGTGTGACGTGGTTGAATTTGTTCTTCTGGAAATCAAAACCGCCCACCATGGCGCGAATGGCCCCTGTTCGGGGTTCAAGCGCCACAAATGCGCCTTCGACTTCGGGCAATTGGGTGATCTCCCACGGGCCTTTGGCTGTTTTGGCGACCCGGATCACGGCTCCTCGCCGGATCTTGATCGTTGGGGCGGCTTTGTCTGCCAAGCCCGAGCGTGCGGGGTTTAGTCCGTCACCTGTGATCTCAATGCTTTCACCATTCGAGCGCATCGCCACGATTTTTTTGGCGTTTGCTTCCAGGACAACCGCCGACAAAATGTCGCCGTTGTCAGGATGGTCGTCAAGCGCCTCGTCGATCGCATCGTCGAGCTCCTGGCCACCTGCCGGCAGGTCGACAAAGGTTTCTGGCCCCCGGTAAACCTGCCGACGCTCAAAATCCATGATGCCTTTGCGCAAGGCGCGGTAGGCCACGTCTTGGTCAGATGCCTTGAGCGTGGTGTAGACATTGAGGCCTCGGGTATAGGTTTCGGCCCCATATTGCGCGTAAATCAATTGGCGCACGGTTTCCGCCACATACTCGCCATGCACACGTTTCGCGTCGGCACCTGATTTGATCTGCAAAACCTGTTGCGCCGCCTGGGCTTCTTGCGCAGCTGTGATAAATCCGTTCTCCTTCATCCTGTCCAGGATAAGCAGTTGTCGTGCCCGGGCACGTTTGGGGTTGGTGATGGGGTTGTAGGCCGAAGGTGCCTGCGGCAAGCCCGCCAGCATGGCCGCTTCGGCGATGCTGATGTTTTTCAGGGGTTTGTCAAAGTAGGCCTCCGAAGCTGCAGCAAACCCGTAGGCGCGATTGCCCAGAAAAATCTGGTTCATGTAGATTTCAAGAATCTGGTCTTTGCTCAGCAAATGCTCCAGCTTGAACGTCAGCAACACCTCATAAATTTTGCGGATGTAGTTTTTTTCATTCGAGAGGTAGACGTTGCGCGCGACCTGCATGGTGATGGTAGAAGCCCCCTGGCTCTTGGATTTGCGCAAATTGGCCAATGCAGCCCGGACGAAGCCTTTGTATGAAACCCCGCCGTGCTCATAAAAAGCGGTGTCTTCAATGGCCAGCACGGCGTCAATCATCACTTTTGGGATGTCTTTGATGGGTGTCAGGTTGCGCCGCTCTTCACCAAATTCGCCCAGAATGACACCGTCGGCGGTAAAAACCCGCAACGGCAAAATGGGGCGGTAATCCGACAATTCCGAAATGTCAGGCAAATTGGGGAAGGCTACCGCCAAGGCGATGCCCACGGCCACCACCACGGAGATGATGCCCGCCAATGCCAAACCACCCAGCCACAACAAAGTTTTGAGAGCCATGGCGCCCAGTTTCAAACCGGGTTGAGGTGCAGGGGCAGTGGAGGGGGTGTGGGGGTCGGGAGACGCCATGAAATCCTTGTAAGGTCGCGTCCGCATTATAAAAACCGGTTTTGGGGATGTGCCGGATTGCACGTGACAAATCTGTCGGGTTCAACCGAATTGGGACACTTTGGTTCAGTCAGCGTCATTTGAAGTTGTGAAAAGCGTCTGCTTTTGACAACGCTTCGTCTGCCCTAAATTGGAAAAAACCTTTGCGGGACAAGGCGCTTACTGATAGCATTGAAGTGAAGTCTTAAGTTTCGCCGGTTCGAAATCGGCTTGTTGCAGGGGATGCTCTTGATTGCTTTGGGGTCTTTGTTCAGTCGTCAGCCCGCCGCCATGTTGGGTCTGGATATCAGCTCGTCCAGTGTCAAACTGGTTGAGTTGGGCAAAGACAAAGCGGGCAATCTCGTGTTGGAGCGTTGCGCCATTGAGCCGCTGGAACGTGGCTGGATCAACGATGGCAACATCGAAAAGTTCGATGAGGTCGCCGAGGCGGTGCGTCGGCTGGTCAAAAAAAGCGGTGCCAAGACCAAAAATGTAGCGATGGCCTTGCCGCCCTCAGCCGTCATCACCAAGAAAATTGTGCTTCCTGGCGGTTTGTCAGACTTGGAACTTGAGCTCCAGGTTCAAACCGAAGCCAACCAATACATCCCCTTTCCGCTGGAAGAAGTTAGTCTGGATTTTTGCGTGATCGGGCCCTCCGTGGCTTCGGTGGGTGACCTAGATGTGCTGATCGCGGCCTCGCGGCGCGAAAAAGTACAAGACATTCAGGGTTTGGCTGAGGCGGCCGGCCTCAAACCCGTCATCATTGATGTGGAATCCTACGCGTCGCGCCTGGCGACATCCCGGTTGATAGAAAGCCTTCCCAACCAAGGGGTCGGCACTGTTGTTGCGTTGTTCGAAGTAGGCGCCATGACCACCAGCATGCAGGTGCTGCGTGATAACGAGGTGCTTTACGACCGTGATCAGGCGTTTGGTGGTGCCCAATTGACCCAACTGATCGTGCGCCAGTACGGTTTTTCGATGGAAGAAGCCGAAACCAAAAAACGCAGCGGCGAATTGCCGGACGACTATGAAAGCAGTGTGCTGAAGCCCTTTGTTGAAAGCATGGTGCAGGAAATTGGCCGTGCACTGCAATTTTTCTTCACCAGTACACCGCATAACAAAGTCGATTTCATTCTGTTGGCCGGCGGATCGTCGGCGTTGCCGGGTTTAACCGCAGCGGTTACCCAGCATTCAACCTTTCCTTGCAATTTGGTCAATCCATTTGAAGGCATGGAAATGGGTAGCGGCGTGCGGCTCAAGAAAATGACCCGTGAAGCACCTTCCTATCTCACCTCGTGTGGCTTGGCATTGCGGAGGTTCTCGCAATGATCCTCATCAACCTCTTGCCGCACCGCGAAGCAGCGCGCAAGCGCAGGCGTGACGCTTTTAATGTATCGATTGGTTTGGCCGCTTTGGTAGGCGGGCTGATTGCTGGCGCCGTTTTTCTGTGGTTTCAGTCACATATCTCCAGCCAGCAGGGTAAAAACCGGCTTCTCACCGGGGAAATCAAGATTCTTGAGAAACAGATCAAAGACATTGCAGGGCTCGAGACGGAAATTGCAGCTTTGAAGGCGCGCCAACAAGCGGTAGAAGATTTGCAGGCTGATCGTAATCAGCCGGTCCATTTGATGACAGAGTTGGCCAAGCAATTGCCGGATGGCGTTTACGTCGCTTCGATGCGGCAGGAAAATCAAAACGTTACCTTGCAAGGCGTGGCCCAATCAAATGAACGTGTATCGGAATTGCTTCGGAATCTGGCCAACAATACACCATGGTTTGCCAAACCAGAATTGGTTGAAATTGTGGCGGCCAATGTGGCGCTTACCGCACGCGAGCAAAAGCGGGTTTCCAATTTCACCATTCGGGTCCGTTTGGTCCGCGCAAGCGAGGCGGCCAAAGCTGCTGCTGCGGCAGTTCCGGCGGCAGTGCCGGGTGCGGTGCTGCCTGGTGGCGCAGCCGCCCCAGCTAAAGCAGCCTCAGCGCCGGTGAAGAAATAGGATCAGTGTTATGGCTACCAAATCACTTCCAAAAATCGATTTTGCGGCGTTGCAAGAAAAGGTCGCCAGCCAATTTCGGAATCTTGATCCCAAAGATCCATCCATTTGGCCTACTGTTCCCCGTGTCGCGCTGCTGCTAGGCACTTGTGCAGTCGTTGTCATTGCACTGTGGTTTTCCTGGTTGACCAATTCCGAAGCTGAGCTTCAAAAAGAACAGGCTGAAGAAATCAAACTACGTGAAGACTACAAGGTAAAGCTTGGCAAAGCTGTTAATCTGGATGCATTGAAGAAGCAGCGTGAACAAGTTCTGCAATACGTCACGCAACTTGAAAAGCAATTGCCCAGCAAAGCCGAAATGGATGCTTTGCTGTCTGACATCAACCAGGCAGGTTTAGGACGAAGCTTGCAGTTTGAGTTGTTCAGGCCGGGCGGGGTGGCTGTAAAAGAATATTACGCCGAATTGCCTATCGACATTCGCGTCACCGGGCGTTACCACGATATGGGCTCGTTTGCTGCCGATATTGCCAATCTGTCACGAATTGTGACCTTGAACAACCTGGCGGTCCTGCCGGTCGCGGGTCGCGAAGGCAGTTTGTCGATGACGGCAACGGCCAAAACATTCAGGTACCTTGATACGGAAGAGGTATCTGCTCAGCGCAAAGCGGTTGCGCCGAAAGCGGGTGCGAAAAAATGAGTCTTGTTCGCCTGTTGTGTTTGTCGGTTTTCGCACTTTTAATGGTGGCGTGCGGCTCAGCCAGTGAGGATGAGTTGCGGCAATGGATGAGTGCCCAAAAATCGCAAACCCGACCCAAAATAGCAGCGATTACCGAGCCCAAACAGTTCAAACCCGAGAATTACACCCAGGTCAGTTCAACGGAGCCCTTTAGCAAGGAAAAATTGACGCAAGCCCTCAAGGGCGAATCGACGCAAGCGACTTCGAATGCTGCCCTCGTCGCGCCCGAGCTGGTTCGTCGCAAAGAGGCCCTTGAAGCCTTTCCGCTGGACGCCATGGCGATGGTCGGAAGTTTTATCCAAGCAGGCCAGTCGGTTGCCATTATTCGAGTCGATAACCTGCTGTATCAGGTACGGGCGGGTGCTTACCTGGGTCAAAATTATGGTCGCATCGGCAAAATTGCCGAAACGGAAATCACACTGCGAGAAATTGTGCAAGACGCAGTCGGCGAGTGGATTGAACGCCCCGCAAAATTGCAATTGCAAGAGAGGTCAAAATGAACAATCAAGGTTGGTACTTTGCAATGCGTATGCTTCGAAAATCAGGTCTGTTCTTAGTCATATTGGCGGGCTGCGTGGGAGCCTTTGCTCAAACTGCGATCGAATCCGTGACGGGGTCGGTGCAAGGTGGCACGGAAGTCATCCGGATTGAACTGACGCAGCCCATCACCGCGCTACCCACGGGTTTCACGATTCAATCGCCCGCCAGAATTGCGCTGGATTTTCCGGGGATCACCAACGGGATGGGTCGGTCTGCGGTCGAGGTGAATCAAGGTAACCTTCGGTCTGTGAGTGTGGTTCAGGCCGGGGATCGCACCCGTGTAGTCCTGAACTTGAAGCAAGCAGCAACCTACAAGGCGCAGCTGCAAGGAAAAACAGTCCTGGTTGTGCTCGATGGTGTTGCGGGGGCCGCTCAACCCGTAGCTGCGGCCGCTCCACCGGCCTTTTCAGCGCCGCAAAATCGTGACACATTGCCCATCAAGGATCTTGATTTCCGGCGCGGTGCAGATGGTGCCGGACGGGTTATCGTCGCACTCCCGAGCAACCAGGTGGGTGTCGATATTCGCCAACAAGGCCAAACACTGGTGGTGGAGTTCATGAAATCCAGCCTCCCGGAAGGCCTGCGCCGCCGGTTGGATGTGAGTGATTTCGGAACGCCTATCCAATCAGTCACCACATTCCAATCAGGCGACCGCGTCCGCATGGTGATTGAGCCCAAAGGCGCCTGGGAACACAGCGCTTACCAGAGCGATGAGCAATTTGTTGTTGAAGTTAAAACACAAAAGGTCGATCCAGGCAAATTGACACAAGGGGTTGGTTTTACCGGGCAAAAACTCTCGCTTAATTTCCAAAACATAGAGGTGCGTTCGTTGTTGCAGGTGATTGCCGATTTCACCAATTTCAACGTCGTAACCTCTGATTCCGTCGCCGGGTCAGTTACCTTGCGTCTGCAAGACGTGCCATGGGACCAAGCCTTGGAGATCATTCTTCAAGCCAAAGGGTTGGGCGTCAAAAAAACAGGTAATGTCTTGTGGATTGCGCCCCGCGATGAAATTGCCGCGAAGGAAAAGCTGGAACGCGAATCAACCGTGGCGCTTGAGAGTCTGGAGAGCCTGCGTACGCAGTCATTCCAATTGAACTATGCAAAAGCAGCCGAAGTTGCGGCGAACTTGTTGGGAGGCGGGGGGCCCACAACCGCCAGAATTCTCAGCAATCGTGGCAGTGTTATTGCGGAAACCAGAACGAACCAGCTTTTTGTAACTGATGTGGGCGCCAAACTTGAGGCCATTCAGAATCTGATTGCCAAGCTTGACGTTGCAGTTCGTCAGGTGTTGATCGAAGCCCGAATCGTTGAAGCCTCGGATACTTTTGGCAAATCACTGGGTGTGCGATTGGGTGGCAACGATTTGCGGGCCCAGCGCGGCGGTGATGGTGGCTACCAGGTGGTTTCAGACAACCGCGTCGCATTTGGAACCAACTATGGCAATGCGGTGGCTAGCAGTGGTGCGGGTGGGGTCGCAGACTTGACAAGCAATTTCGTTAATTTGCCTGCCGTCGGCCAAGGCGGCGCTGCTGCGGCAACGTTTGCGTTGTCATTGTTCAGTTCTGCTGCCAATCGCTTTTTGAACCTTGAGTTGTCGGCTTTGGAGGCTGATGGCAAAGGGAAAATTGTTTCCAGCCCTCGGGTCGTGACAGCAGATCAAAAGGAGGCATCGATTGAACAGGGCGTTGAGATTCCGTATCAGGCAGCGACGACCTCTGGCGCGACGGCAGTTGTCTTTATCAAAGCCAATTTATCCCTCAAAGTGACCCCGCAAATCACGCCTGAAGGCAGCATTATCATGGATGTGGAAGTGAACAAGAATTCGGTTGGACAGGCCACATCGGCTGGCTTGGCCATCAACACCAAACGAGTCAAAACCCAGGTGTTGGTGGATAACGGCGGCACCGTGGTGATTGGCGGCATTTTT
>JANOVW010000119.1:0-1907 GCA_031417575.1 Rhodoferax sp.
GTGATTGCTGTCCCCATAGCGTTAGAGGGAGGCAACATCGTGTTGCCGACCCAAGGGTTCAAGATTTAGATGGGCGTAGTCTTGGTGTATTAAGCCCTGCTGCAGTTTTAGCCTGCCAGCACAGAAAAACCCAGTGTGTCGCCTGCCATTCCAGTAGCGCTGGGTGTTGGCGCGGGCATTGGTTTGTTGTCGGGCCTGACAGGTACCGGGGGCGGAATTTTTTTGACGCCGCTGCTGCTGTTTTTGGGCTGGGCCAAAGCGAAACAGGCAGCCGCTGTTTCAGCGGCATTTATTTTGCTGAACTCAGTAGCTGGGCTATTGGGCAACCTGAGCAACTCGGGCAAACTGCCAGACTTTTTATTGCCCTTGTTATTGGTTGCCGGTGCAGGCGGTTATCTGGGTTCGCGCATGGGTAGCAACCGTTTCCCGGCTGCGTTGATCAAGAAATTACTGGCTTTGGTGTTGCTGGTGGCAGGGGTTAAATTTTTGCTGACTTAGCGGGTTTTACGCCGCGCTGCGGCATTTGACTCACACCTTGGCCACAACTTCCGGATTCAAAGCCGTCAAGGCCTTGCCGTGCAGCAAATAACCAATCAGGTTATCTGCCGCCAGGTGCGCCATGGCCTTGCGGGTGGGAATGGAGGCGCTGGCGATGTGCGGGGTGAGAACCACGTTGGGCACGGTGAGCAAATCGGGGTGTACGGCGGGTTCGCCTTCGTACACGTCCAGCCCGGCAGCGGCGATGGTCTTGTTGCGCAGAGCTGCAGCCAAAGCCGCGTCATCCACAATGCCGCCACGGGCGATGTTGACCAAGGTTGCGGTGGGTTTCATCAGGGCCAGTTCGGCCGCGCCGATGGTGTGGTGGGCGGCCTTGGAATAGGGCAAAACCAGCACCACGTGGTCGGCGGTTTTTAGCAACTCTTCCTTGCCAACATAGGTGGCCTTGCAATCGGCTTCTTGCGCAGCGCTCAAGCGCGAGCGATTGTGATAAATCACCTTCATGCCAAAACCGTGGGCCCCGCGCTTGGCAACGCCCTGGCCGATGCGGCCCATGCCGATGATGCCCAACGTGCTGTTGTGCAAATCGGCCCCGGCGAACTGGTCTACCGTCCACTTTTTCCACAGCCCGGCACGCAAAAAGTGTTCGGCCTCGGAAATGCGCCGTGCCGTGGCCATGAGCAACGCAAAGCCAAAATCGGCTGTGGTTTCTGTCAGCACATCGGGGGCGTTGGTCGCCAGCACGCCAGCGGCTGTCATGGCCGGCACGTCGAAGTTGTTGTAACCCACGGCCATGCTGGCGCATATTTTGAGTTGCGGGCACGCTGCTATGACTTCGGCATCCATCGGCTCGCCGCTGGTGCTGAACAGGCCCACCTTGCCCTGCAATTTGGCGATGAGTTCGGTTTTGCTCCACAACACATCGGGCTGGTTGGATTCGACCTCAAAGTGCTGTTCCAGCTTGTCGATGATTTCCGGAAAGTTGGCTCTGGCGACCAGTATTTTTAATTTTTTCATATTTTTTATATATTTAGCGCTATTGTTGACGTAAAAATTGCACAACTAGTTATAGTTTATATAGCATTTATGTATTAAATTACAACTTAACTATGTTTTGAATTTAATTACAGCAGAAACAAATGGTTCTACAAATTGCACCGTTTTATTGCGTGTGGCTCGTGATTGCCAACTGCTAACGAAACCAGATGAAGGTCATGATGATGAACAACGGCACCAACACCGTACATGACCACGCCATATAGCCGAAGAAACTGGGCATTTTGACCCCCCGCTCCTCGGCAATGGCTTTAACCATCAGGTTGGGCGCGTTGCCAATGTAGCTGTTGGCACCCATGAACACCGAACCTGCCGAGATGGCGGCCAGCGTGGTGGCCATACTGGTCATCAGC
>JANOVW010000120.1:0-4650 GCA_031417575.1 Rhodoferax sp.
CAAACTGCACGCCAACATTTTGATGGCCAGCCGGTTCGCCGAAGCACTTTGAACCGTCTGCACAACGTCCCGGGAAACCCACCATGGCCTCAAAAAGTGTTTTGAACGACGCGCGCCAAGTGCAATGCGCAACCCGCTTGATTCAGCTGGGCGCCCGTTTGCAGGTGCTGGAAAGTGTGACCGATTTATCGTACGAGCGGCTGCTGCGCCTGTACAAAGAGGTGGCCGGGCAATCGCCTTCCAAAGGCCAATTGCCGTTTTCCACCGACTGGTTTCTGACCTGGCAGCCCAATATTCACGCCAGCTTGTTCATCAACCTGTACCGCTACCTGAACAAGGCCAGCGCGCTGGATGAGATTGAGGTGGTGATGAAGGCCTACACGCTGTACAGCGAACAGGTGAGCCAGTGCGCCGTGGAGCCGTTGTTGTCGATCACCAGGGCCTGGCGGTTGGTGCAATTTATTGACAACCAAATGCTGACCGTAACCCCCTGCGCCCGATGCGGCGGGCATTTTGTGACCGATTTGTATGTGAACCCCCGCAGCCACGTGTGCGGCCTGTGCGCACCACCTGCGCGAGCGGGCAAGAGCGCCTCCTCAGGTGGGATTCAGCTGCATTAATTTCATAAAATTTGTTTTTTACAAAATAAAATTATTTATTAAGTACATTTTTACTATATTTAAAATAGCATATCGTACAATTATTACTTGAATAATAGTTGATTTTTTAAAGGTAAATATTGAAATTTAAATATATTTGGTTGGTTAGGTAACTTCTGAGCGCAAGCGCTCGAACACCCCCCAAAACGTTGCGTCTTGCGTCGTCGCGTAATTGATGCGCATCAACGTGCTGGCCTGCCGTTCGGCGTGGAACAACGCACCCGGTGCCAGCAGGTAACCTTCGTCCAGTGCCCGTTGTGAAAGCGCGGCAGTGTCTACCCCCGTATCGACCCAACCAAACAAACCCGCGGGCGGCGCGGCAAACGTGCAACCAGCGCCCAGCGCCAGCTTCACGCTGCGGGTGCGGGCCTCGTCCAGCCGGGCGCGGATGCGGCTGGCGTGGCGGCGCAACTGGCCCTGGTCGATGCACCAGGCCAGGGCTTTTTCCAACAAGGCAGGGGTGGTGAGCGTAGCCAGCAGTTTGGTGTCCAGCAGGCGTTCCACCAAGTGCGTGGGTGCGGCCAGGTAACCCACACGCCAACCCGGCGCCAAAATTTTGGCAAAGCCACTCACGTAAATCGTGCGCTGCAGGCCATCCAGGGCTGAGAGACGGGTGGCGTAGTCTGCTGCAATATGGCTGTAGGTGTCATCCTCAACAATGTGAAAGTCATGCTGGTTGGCCAGTTGCAACACCCGGTGGGCGCTGCCGGGTGTCAGGCAATAACCGGTGGGGTTGTGCAGCACACTCACACTCACAAACAGCTTGGGGCGGTGCAGCTCGCACAGCTGGGCCATCACGGCGATGTCGGGGCCATCGGGGCCGCGCGGCACCGGCAAAATGCGCAGGCCCAGGGCAGCCAGACGGGCAAATTCAATCGCCCAGCCGGGTTCTTCCACCATCACACAATCACCCGCTTTCACCAAGGTGCGGCTCACAATATCCAGCGCATGGGTAGCCCCCACGGTGGTGATGATCTGCGACGGTGCGGCCTGCACGTTCAGCGCCGCCAGTTTCGTAGACAAGGACTGGCGCAGGCCCATGTCACCGGCCGGTTCGCCGTATTGCAGCGAATACGAGTTGAGCACCTTGGCGGTGGTGACCTTGCGCACCGCCGTGTTGATAAAGCTGGTTTGCA
The DNA here is from genome assembly GCA_031417575.1 of Rhodoferax sp. Taxonomy (GTDB): domain Bacteria; phylum Pseudomonadota; class Gammaproteobacteria; order Burkholderiales; family Burkholderiaceae_C; genus JANYCG01. The sequence continues at coordinate 1,796 of JANOVW010000120.1, forward strand.
ACCAATCTTGCGGAAACACGCCCATGCCCGGCTGCGGTTTGCCACGGCTGGGTACATCGTTGGGCGAATGGCCATGAAACATGCCGCGAATCAGTGCGGTGGCGTTGACGGGTACATGGCGCGGCGCATAGGGGTCGGCACCAGGGGCTGGTGCGGCCGATTCACCCTCTGTGCCAACCTGGGTCGCGGGCGCTCTGCCCAGGGCAACAGCAGGTGCCGTGGGCTGCATCTCGCGCACGTAAAAACCCCGATGGGGGCGCGCCTCCACCAAGCCCTGCGCCAGCAATTGGTCATACGCAGCCACCACGGTGGAGGGGCTGACGCCCTGCTGCACGGCACATTGCCGAACCGAAGGCAAGCGGGCACCAGGTGCCAGCAAACGCGTTCGGATGCGCTGCGCAAACCGGTCACACAGCTGTTCGGCCAAGGTGGCCGAAGCCGTCTTCATCAACATGCTTTTCCCCAATAGAACGAACGCGTATGGTTCTGGTTACCAATACAGTTTATTGAATTGTCGTCAAAACTGTATTGGTAGTGTGCTGATCATTTCAGTAAAGTGCAAACATGTCAACCGCTGAATTCACCGCTCTCATGTTGTTGTGTACGGCCGCCAGCTTTTCGCCGGGGCCCAACACCACGCTGTCAACCACCTTGGCAGCCAACTATGGGCTCAAACGCGCGTTGGGGTTTGTGGTGGCCGTGCCCGTTGGCTGGGGCCTGCTGTTCAGCCTGTGCGTTTTTGGCATTGGCGCCGTGGTGATGGCTGCGCCAGGACTGCGGTTTGCCATTCAGGCCGTGGGAATTGCTTATTTGTTGTGGCTGGCGTTCAAGCTGGCGCAATCGGGCACGTTGAGCGATGCAGACCCCAAGCGCCTCAACCTGAGCTTTTGGCAGGGCGTGAGTTTGCAATTCATCAACATCAAGGCCTGGATGCTGGCCCTGACGGTGGTGGGCGGCTGGCTGGCCGGCCGGCCGGATGTGCTGGCCCGTTTCGCCGTCATCTTGCCGCTGATGATGCTGTTTGGCCTGGCCAGCAACCTCGCCTATGCGCTGATCGGCTCGCTCTTGCGCCAATGGTTGGCCCAGGGCGCGCGTTTGTTGTGGTTCAACCGCTTGATGGCCACCGTGTTGGCGGCCACCGCGTACTGGATGGCCACGTTATGACGGCCATCATCGCACCCCAAACCAGCCCGCATTCGCAAGTGACGCGCGGGCTGTGGCTGGGCCTGTTGGGCGTGGTGTTGTTCGCCGCCACTTTGCCCATGACCAAAATCGCAGTGGGCTCGCTGGCCGCGCCGCAGCTCACGCCCTGGTTCGTCAGTTTTGGCCGGGCCGCGGCGGCGGGTGTGCTGTCGGCCATTTACCTGCTGGTGCAGCGCAGCCGGGGCGAACTGGTGGTGCCAGCCGGGCGCGAATGGGCTTTGCTGTTCATGACGGCCTGCGGCGTGGTGGTGGGGTTCCCGCTGTTCATGTCGCTCGCCTTGCAATACGTGCCCAGCACCCACGGCGCAGTGGTCACCGGCCTGCTGCCGCTGGCCACGGCAGTGTTGGCAGCGCTGTGGTTTCGCCAGCGCCCCAGCTTGGGTTTTTGGGCGGCGGCAGTGGCCGGCACCCTGCTGGTTCTGGCTTTCATGGGGTTTCGTTCGGCCGATAGCGCCGGGCATTTCAGCCTGCACCAGGCCGACGTGTTTTTGCTGATCGCCATGACCACCGGCGCGTTTGGCTACATTGGCGGCGCGCAGCTCACACCGTCTCTCGGCGCTGAACGTGTGATTTGCTGGGTGCTGGTGCTCTCGCTGCCGGTCACACTGCCGATGACCTGGTTCAACCTGCCCGCGCAACCCCAACTGATCCACACCGCCAGCTGGTGGGCCTTTGCCTATGTGGCGTTATTCTCCATGTGGATCGGTTTTTTTGCCTGGTACCGTGGCCTGGCGCTGGGTGGCGCGGTGCGGGTCAGCCAGGTGCAACTGGTGCAGCCGTTTTTGAGCCTGCTGTTCGCCGTGCCGCTATTGGGTGAAACGCTGGATGCGCTCACCCTGGGGTTTGGCCTGGCAGTTATAGCCACCGTGTTTATTGGCAAGAAAATGCCGGTGAATTGATTTTTTTGAGCCGTTTAAAAAGGAACAACCGCCATGACAACCACCGCTGAAAAATCCATCTGGCAGATGGCCGCCCGCGCAGCGAAGATGAACCCCTCGGTCATCCGCGAAATTTTGAAGGTAACCGAAAAGCCCGGCATCATCAGTTTTGCCGGTGGCTTGCCGTCACCCAAAACCTTCCCGGTGGAAGAGTTCCTGGCGGCTTGCCACAAAGTATTAAAGGGCAATGGCGATGCGTTCAGCCGCGCCGCCCTGCAGTATTCGGCCAGCGAAGGTTATGGCCCTTTGTGTGACATGGTGGCGGCCAACCTGCCCTGGAAAGTGAAACCCGAAGATATTTTGGTCACCACCGGCTCGCAGCAAGGCCTGGATCTGGTCGCCAAAGTATTGATCGACAAGGGCAGCCGCGTGTTGGTCGAAACGCCCACCTACCTGGGTGCCTTGCAGGCCTTCATGCCGATGGAACCCGATATCCACAGCGTGGCCAGTGATGATGAAGGCGTGCAGATAGATGATCTGAAAATCAAGGCTGGCCAGGGTGCCGACAAGGCCCGCTTCATCTACCTGTTGCCCAATTTCCAGAACCCCACCGGCCGCAGCATGAGCGAGACGCGCCGCGTAGAGCTGGCGCAAACCGCCGCCGAAATCGGCCTGCCGATTGTGGAAGACAACCCCTATGGCGACCTGTGGTTTGACGCACCGCCGCCCTTGCCCATGACGGCACGCAACCCCGAAGGCTGCATTTACCTGGGT
>JANOVW010000121.1:0-18959 GCA_031417575.1 Rhodoferax sp.
TTGCGTGGCGGCGGCCCGGCAGACTATTTTGAACTCGGGCCCAAGTTTTTAATGGCTCGGCCGCGGTAGAAAAAGAATCTGACAAACCGCCAACTGGCCGCGATAAATAATAATATTTTTATTTTATTTTATTTTATTTTATTTTTAAAAAAATGGAAACTATTCACGTCGGTGTAGCACAACAAGCTACTATTATAATATCTAAATTGAATATAAAATAATTTAATTTATTTTTGAATCTCTTTTTTTGATTTTTGTATCAAATAATCATGCTCCCTTAAGGTGGGCATTTGCTCCTGCTGTTTAGGGCCCGCCCGCTTTCAGTCAACGCAGGGGCCAAAGGCCCCTCCAGTCAAAAAAAAGCCCCGGCATGCGGGGCTTTTTTGCAGCGCATCACCAACGCCTTCAGGGGGCGTTCTGCAACGCCGCAATGCGTTGTTCCATCGGCGGATGGGTGCTGAACAGTTTGCCGATGCCACCGGCAATGCCAAACGCTGCCACGCTTTTGGGCAACTCGCCGGGGTTCATGCCGCCCAGACGGGCGAGGGCGTTGATCATGGGCTGCTTGCGGCCCATCAGCTGGGCAGAGCCTGCATCAGCGCGGAACTCCCGATGGCGCGAGAACCAGGCGACCACCATGGCTGCGGCAAAACCCAGGATGATGTCCAGCACGATGGTGCTGACCATGTAACCAATGCCGGGGCCGCTGTTGTCGTTGCCACGGCGCAAAAAGCTGTCGATCGCGTAACTGATGACGCGCGAGAGGAAAACCACAAAGGTATTCATCACACCCTGAATCAGCGTCATGGTCACCATGTCGCCATTGGCGATGTGGGCGATTTCATGGCCGATCACGGCCTCAATTTCTTCATGGGTCATGCCTTGCAACAAACCCGTTGAAACGGCAACCAAGGCCGAGTTCTTGAAGGCACCCGTGGCAAAGGCATTGGGTTCGCCTTCAAAAATACCGACCTCCGGCATGCCAATTTGCGCTTTTTCAGCAAATTTGCGCACCGTTTCAACGATCCAGGCTTCGTCTGCGTTGGCGGGCTGGTTGATGATGCGCACGCCGGAGGTCCACTTGGCCATGGGTTTGCTGATCAGCAGCGAGATGATGGCACCGCCAAAACCCATGACCAACGCATAACCGAGCAAGGCGGTCAGGTTCAGGCCGCTGCCCGTGAGATAACGGTTCACCCCCAACAGGCTGGCAACAATGCCCAGCACGGTAACGACCAGCACGTTGGTCAAAACAAACAACAGAATGCGCTTCATGGTTTCCTTGTGGAGCCCCCGAATTCGGTGGCCAATGGCGCGAATGTTAGGGGCAAATGGGTGAATTTCAAGGGTTCACCCTGCAAACTCGCGGGGTTTTAAGCAGGTACCTGTAAGTTTGTTGGGGCCTCCCCGACCATTGCGCTGGCGTGTCTTGAAAATCATTTCAACACGCTGCGTCTCCATCCAAACCGCAGGAAACTCATGAAGAAACCATGCCTTTGCGCCGTTGCCACGGCCACCGCCCTTTTATCGATGAGCGCCATCGCACAAACCCCAACGGGTGCCACCGCGCCTGTTGACCCAAGCGTATTCATCAACCAATTTGAAGCCACCTTCGGCAAGTTCGAAGGTTACCGCCGCTCAGGCGCAAAAGGTATTTGTGCTGCTGGCGAGTTTGTCGGCACGCCCGAAGCCCGTGGGCTTTCCACCGCCTCTGCATTCAGCGGCAAGCCCGTACCCGTCGTCGTACGCTTCTCGGTGGGCGGTGCCAACCCGAAAGCGCCAGACAACGCCAAATCGCAGCGCAATATGGCGTTGCAATTCAACCTGCCAGACAATGAACAGTGGCTGATGGGCAACATTTCGGCGCCGGTTTTTGGTGCCTCATCGCCGCAACAGTTTGTGGCGCTGCTGGCCTCGCGCCAGCCTGACCCGACGACCAAACAGGCCGACGCGGCCAAGGTCAAGGCCTTCAACGATGCCAACCCCGAAGTGCTGCTGCAAGGCAAACATTTCGCATCGCAACCCGTGCCTGCCAGTTTTGGCAGCGTCAACTATTGGGGCGCCCATGCGTATGGTTTCGTCAACGCCAGCGGTGCCAAACAGTTCGGAAAGTGGATTTTCGAGCCCGTGGGTGGCCTGCAGGGCCTGAGCGACGACGAGGCCAAGGCCAAGGGCCCCAGCTTTTTGTTTGACGACTTGCGTCAGCGCGTGAAAGAGGGCAAGGTAGCCTTCAACTTCAATCTGGAGCTGGCGCAGCCCGGCGACAAGCTAGACAGCGCCACGGTACCCCTGCCCGAGGGGCGCAAAAAGGTCAACCTGGGGATGCTGAAAGTCACATCGGTTTCGCAAGACGGTGGTGGCCCCTGTCTTACCACGACCTACAACCCGATGATCATGCCCAAAGGTGTCGAGCCTTCTGCCGACCCCATGCTGGCGGCGCGAGCGGTGCCGTACGCTGTTTCGCTGGGCCGCCGTCTGACTGAAGGTGCCAAACAACAGTAATGGCTGTTTGGCACGCCCCGCCAAAGTTGAGGCGGCTCAAAGGCGGGGCCGCCTGAATACTGTTGTGTCGTCATAAAAACCAGGTGTTTCGTTCTCGGCCCACCAACCCGGCACCCCCAGCACCGGCAGGTGGGCAAAGGGTTTGGTGGCGAGTTTTTCGGCGCTGATGTCATGGGCAACGAAAGAATCCAGGTCCGCCAATGAATCCGCCGAGGTGAAGACGCGGTAAACGTGTGCGGTGATGCCTTTGCGCGGCTCCACCAGTTTCTCCAGCAAGGCATGGCCAAACAGGACCAACCTAGCCTGTTGCCACAAGTCGCGATGGGCGACAAACAGGGTTCGCCAGTCTTTTGCCGCCAACGCGCTCCACAGCGCATCCGGGGCTTGCAAAAATCCGGCATTTTCATCAAATACTGTCAAAGCGTCTCGCACCATGCCCCGCTCGGAAGCGATGCCATCGCGGGCGATTTGAGCCGCCTGCAGGTAGTTGAGGCGTTGCTTGGTTTGCGGGAAATGCAACCAGGACAGGCCATTGAAAGCATCGTGCACATTGTTTCGGGTTGGAATACGGCCCGTGTCGAATATGAAAGCTTCATAAGCCCGCCCGGCAGGCAAATCGCCCTGCGGCACGAAGCGCAGGGCGAAATCCCGCTGGGGCCAAGTACTTGCCGGTTGTGCAACGCTTAACCGGTTGAGCGATTCAAAAACCGCCGACCCTGTGGCGACTTGCGCCCATGCGACCTCACCTGCGGCTGCATAAGGGGTCAACCACGGCGCTGACCAGTCAACCGCCGCTAAACCAGCCGCCACGGCAAGGAATCACCCGAACGCAAGGGCTTGAGTTCTGCATCACCAAACGGGAAAGATTCGGGTGGTTTCCAGCTTGATTTTTCCAGCGTGATGGTTCCCGTGTTGCGCGGCAGGCCATAAAAATCAGCCCCGTTGAAACTGGCGAACGCTTCGAGTTTGTCCAGCGCGTGTGCGTTGTCAAACGCTTCAGCGTACATCTCGATGGCGGCATGTGCGGTATAACAACCGGCGCAGCCGCTGGCGTGCTCTTTCAAATGGGCCGGATGCGGCGCACTGTCGGTGCCCAAAAAAAACCGGTTGGAACCACTCGCCGCAGCGGCTACCAGCGCCAAACGGTGGGTTTCGCGCTTGAGCACCGGCAAACAATAGTAGTGGGGCCGTACACCGCCGACAAAGATGGCGTTGCGGTTGTACAGCAAGTGGTGGGCGGTAATGGTGGCCGCGGTGAAATCACCCGCTGACGCAACATAGGTCGCGGCTTCGCGTGTGGTGATGTGCTCAAAAACAATTTTCAGTTCGGGGAAGTCTTTTCGCAGCGGTATCAATTGGGTGTCAATGAACACGGCTTCGCGGTCAAACAAATCGATGTCGGGTGATGTCACTTCACCATGCACCAGCAGCAGCAGCCCGGCACTTTGCATGGCTTCCAGGGTTTTGTAAATCTTGCGCAGGTCGGTTACGCCCGCATCGCTGTTGGTGGTGGCACCGGCCGGGTACAACTTGCAGGCCACAACACCGGCTTCTTTGGCGCGCCAGATTTCTTCGGGCGGCAGGTTGTCAGTCAGGTAAAGCGTCATCAGGGGCTGAAAATCCAGCCCGGCAGGTACCGCAGCCCGAATGCGCCGGGCGTAATCCAGCGCCATTGCCGCTGTCGTTACCGGCGGCTTGAGGTTCGGCATGATGATGGCCCGGCCAAATTGCCGCGCTGTATGGGGCACCACGGTGGCGAGCGCGTCACCGTCGCGCACATGCACATGCCAGTCGTCCGGGCGGGTCAGGGTAATGGTTGTCACAGGTTGGATGGGGTCAAATGGGTTCATCTGCCGATTGTCCCAAAAGATGATCCCATAGCGCCTGCACGTGGCGCTGGTGTGCTGCGCCCCGCACCGATTCACGGGTCCCGGGTGCTTGGCGGTAGGCGCGTATGTCCATGGTGATGTCCAGCCCGGCCATGCCCTTGGGCACCGCACTCACCAACCGTTTGGCGCGCAACTCCTTGCGCACGGCACTGTGGGGCAAAAACGCAATGCCATGGCCTTCCAATGCCATCACCTTCAGGCCTTCGGCCATATCGGTTTCATAAACGCGGTCGAAATGGATCGGCACAGCGGATTGTTTGAGGATCAAATCCACCAGCTGGCCCATGTATGCGCCGGGTGCATAACCCAAATAGGGCAACAAATAGCCCGGTTGGCCGGGCAATGAAAACAAGGCCCCCCCATGGTCATCCGCTTTGACATAAGGAGCCACGACTTCCTGGCCCAGGCTGGCCATTTGGTAACGGTCAGGGTCAAGCTGAATCGGCTGCGAAGCATGGTGGTAGGCGATCAGCACATCACAACTGCCTTCCACCATGCGCAGCACCGCATCATGCACATTCAGGGCAATCAGGCTGCTCTTGAAGCTGCCAAAGGTTTCGCGCAAGCTGGACACCCAGGCCGGAAAAAACGTGAACGCCAGGGTATGCGGCACCGCGAACTCGATCACATCGTGCCCGGCAGAAGTGTGCCCACGCAACATGGCGCGGGTGGATTGAAGCGACTGCAGCATTTCAAGCGCCTGGTCATACAACGTCTGCCCCGCCGGAGTGAGCCGGGTGGGGTAGCTGCTGCGATCCACCAAATCAGTACCGGCCCAGGCCTCGAGCGACTGAATACGCCTTGAAAACGCCGGTTGCGTGACATGCCGCAGCTGCGCCGAACGGCTGAAACTGCGGGTTTCAGCCAAGCTGACGAAGTCTTCCAGCCATTTGGTTTCCATGGCGCTATTTTGCAGCGGTTATTGCTGGCTGACGGCCTCGCTGTTTTGCTGCAACGCCCACATCGCCGCATACCGCCCGTTGGCCGCCAGCAGCGCCGCGTGGTTGCCGCGCTCAATGATGCGCCCGGCGTCCATCACCAAAATTTCATGGGCATCCACCACGGTAGAGAGGCGGTGCGCAATCACCAACGTGGTTTTGTTCCGGGAAACACCTTGCAATTCGGCTTGAATGGCCCGCTCATTGGCTGAATCCAAAGCTGAAGTGGCTTCGTCGAAAATCATAATGGGCGGGTTTTTGAGCAGGGTTCGGGCGATGGCCACGCGCTGCTTTTCACCGCCGCTCAACTTCAGACCGCGTTCACCCACCATGGTGGCGTAACCCAAGGGCGTGGCGCTGATAAAGCTGTGGATGTGTGCCGAGGCCGCCGCCTCTTCCACCTGCGCGCGGGTGGCTCCGACTTGCCCATAGGCAATGTTGTATTCCACCGTGTCGTTGAAAAGCACGGTGTCTTGCGGCACGATGCCAATGGCCTGGCGCACGCTCGATTGGGTCACCTGTTTGATGTCTTGCCCGCCGATCAAAATGCGGCCCTGCTGCACATCGTAAAACCTGAACAACAGCCGGGCCAACGTAGATTTGCCTGAACCCGACGGCCCCACCACCGCCACGGTTTTGCCTGCCGGAATCTCGAAACTGATGTTGTGCAAGATGGGCCTGGCCGCCTCATAGGCAAAGTTGACATTTTCAAACACCACAGCACTGGATTGACGCGCATCCAGGGGCACGGCGCCCGGCACGTCGGCAATTTCCCGCTCGCGCTCCATCAAGGTGAACATCTTCTCCAGGTCCGTGAGGCTTTGTTTGATTTCGCGGTAAATCACCCCCAAAAAGTTCAGCGGTATGTACAGCTGGATCATGAACGCGTTGACCATGACCAGGTCGCCCAGGGTCATGCGGCCATCAACCACGCCCTGTGTCGCACGCCACAACATGGCCACCAGCGCCACGGCAATGATGAGTTGCTGCCCGGTATTGAGCATGGACAACGTGGTTTGGCTCTTCACCGCGGCGCGTCTGTATTTTTCGAGGCTCTGGTCGTATCGTCTAGCCTCAAACTCTTCGTTGTTGAAGTATTTGACGGTTTCGTAATTCAGCAACGAATCAATCGCGCGGGTGTGGGCGTGTGAATCCAGCTCGTTCATTTTTTTCCTGAACTGGGTTCGCCATTCGGTGACCGACACGGTGAAGGTGATGTAAAACACCAGCGCCACAATGGTGATGACGGCAAACCACACGTCAAACTTCACCGCCAGCAATGTCAGCACCAGCGTGACTTCGATCAGGGTAGGGATGATGCTGTACAGTGAATAACTGATGAGCGAGTGAACGCCGCGCGTACCGCGCTCGATGTCACGCGTCATGCCACCGGTTTGCCGTTCCAGATGAAAACGCAGGCTCATGGCATGCAGATGCCTGAACACCCGCAAGGATATGGAGCGCGCCGCGCCTTCGGTGGCTTTGGCAAACACCAGTTCGCGCAACTCGGTGAACAGTGAAGTGCACAGGCGCAAGGCACCATAACCGATCAGCAGGGCGATGGGCACCACCACCAGGGTTTTGACATCCACCGGGCCATTCACCAGCCCGCCATTCGGGCTCATGGAGTCAACCAGGTTTTTGAGCAACAGCGGCACACTGACGTTGGCCAGCTTGGCGCCCACCATAAAACCCAGCGCCGCGATCACCCGCCACTTGTATTCCCACAGGTAGGGGAACAGACGGCTCAAGGTGGCCCAGTCTGAGCTTTGCGCCGGGGTGGCCACCGGTGCTGTCGTTGCCGGTGCCTTGGCAGCAGTCTCTCCAAATTGACGCATGATGCAGAATCGCTTGTGTTGTGTATTTAAAGAGGATTGTGACGATGTCTACAAATGCAAGTGCCGACCCCGGTCAAACTGACCGCCGAACCGGCGTCGAAGCCTCCGCCAGTTCCGGCGCTCGGGCCGACTCTGCGGATGTCCAGCTGCCGACTGACAAAGAACTGGTGCTCAAGGTGATTCCCATGCCGGGTGACTGCAACGCCAATGGCGACATCTTTGGCGGCTGGGTGATGGCGCAGGTGGACTTGGCCGGGTCAGTCGTGCCCGCACGTTACACCCAGGGGCGCATGGCGACCGTAGCGGTGAATGAATTCATCTTCAAACAACCCGTGCGGGTGGGTGATTTGTTGTCTTTTTTTGCCGGTGTTGAGCGGATCGGTCGCACCTCGATCACCATTCAGGTGGAAGTTTTTGCCGAACGCATCCGCTCACAGCGGAAATACGTCAAGGTCACCCAGGCTTCACTGACTTATGTGGCGATTGATGAACACGGCCAGCCGCGTCCGCTGCCGAACCCGAATGGCTCACATTTGATGGCGTATTGAAAATCCTAGCCAAATTTCCCGTGCCGTCCTTCGCCCGCAGAAAATCGCCCGGCGCCTTCGATCCCGTCGGCCAGACACGCTTTGCCGCGTTCCCATTCCTGCTGCAGGGCGTGCGGCAGATCCAAACTGGACTGGACGTAGGCACTCATCCGGTCCGCCAACATCGTTTTTTGCGGGAATCGGCACAGCTGTTGGGCCAACTCAAGGGCCGCTTGCAACGCCAGGCCCTTGGGAACCACGCGGTTGCACAGGCCCATTTGCAGGGCCTCGGGTGCTTTGACCTGACGCCCAGTCAGAATTAAATCCATGGCGTGCCCCATGCCGATCAGGCGGGGCAAGCGAACCGTTCCACCGTCAATCAGTGGCACACCGAACCGGCGGCAATACACGCCAAAATAGGCGTCTTCTTCCATCACGCGCATGTCACACCACAGCGCGAGTTCCATACCGCCTGCCACAGCGGCACCACTGACTGCTGCAATCACCGGCTTGGAGAGTAAAAGCCGCGACGGACCCATAGGCCCCAGTGGCCTGGACGCGCCGGTTTCAAAATCCAGATGTGCGAGCGGCGACGAATCGCCCAAAGCAGGCGTTTCAGCCAGTTTGGCACCGGCCTGCAAATCCCATCCAGCGCAGAAGTGACCGTTCGCCCCATGAAAAATGGCGACACGGGCCTGGGCATCGTCATCAAATTCCAAAAATGCCTCATGCAACTGTTGGGCTGTAGGGGCATCAACCGCGTTGCGCACCGCCGCACGGTCCAGTGTGACGACGGTCACTTCACCTATTTTTTGGGTAGAGACAGATGGGTTCATGCCGTAGCTTAAACCGAGTCACCAAGATTGCAGCCACTGGGAACAACCCTATCAAAAAATTTGGCACATCACGCTATAAACGGACATCTGAAAAACAGGAGTACGAGTGCAGTTTTTACAGTTAGTCATCAGCGGCATTGCGCAGGGTTGCATTTATGGCCTGATTGCCATGGGTTTTGTATTGATTTACAAAGCAACCGAAACCGTGACATTCGCGCAAGGCGAACTCATGATGTTGGGCGCATTTGGCGGCTTGGCCGGTATGACCCTGATGGGTTTTCCCTTCTGGTTGGCCGTTTTGAGCTCGGTCTCCGCCATGGCCCTTTTCGGCGTATTGCTTGAGCGGATGGTGATTCGGCCGATCCTCGGGCAGCCGGCCTTTTCAATTGTCATGTTGACCATTGGTATTGGCTACATCGCGCGGGGTTTAATCACCATGATCCCCAACATCGGCACAGAAACCCATACCTTGCCGGTGCCCTACAAAGACCAAATCTGGAAGCTTGGCGGCTTGGTGCTGAACGTCGAACAGATGGTCGTCATTGCGGCCACCGCGGTGTTGTGTGCGTTGCTGTTTGCACTGTTTAAATACAGCAAATTGGGCATCGCCATGCAGGCATCGTCGCAAAACCAGCTGGCGGCCTATTACATGGGTATCCCGGTCAAGGCGCTCAATGGCATTGCCTGGGGCCTGGCAGCGGCGGTGGCGGCGGTGGCTGGCTTATTGCTGGCACCTATTACCTTCGTGCATGCCAATATGGGCTTCATTGGGCTCAAGGCTTTTCCGGCGGCGGTGGTTGGCGGATTCGGCAGTTTGCCCGGCGCCATTGTGGGTGGCCTGATTATTGGTGTTGTTGAATCACTGTCTGGCTTTTACCTGCCCGATGGTTTTAAAGACACTGCAGCCTACATCATGGTTTTGATTATGCTGATGGTCAAACCCAATGGCTTGTTTGGCGAAAACCTACGTAAAAAAGTCTAAATGCGCTTTATTTTTAAAACCGACTACGGGCAAGACATCAATCTTGCCAAACACGGCGGCCATGTTTTTTGGTACAGCGCGCTGGTTCTCTTGTTATTGGCAGCGCCCTGGATCGTTACCGAATATTGGCTGGCGCAACTGACCTTTGTGCTGATTTATGCCATCGCGGGGCTGGGGCTCATGTTGCTGGCGGGATTCACCGGCCTGTTTTCTCTGGGGCACGCGGCCTTTTTGGGGGTTGGCGCCTACACGCAGGCGGTGCTGACGGGTGCGGGCGTGCCATTTCCGATTGCACTGATCGGCGCAGCGGGTTTGTCAGCGGCGGTCGGTTTTGTTGTCGGTTTACCGGCACTGCGCGTCAAAGGCATTTACCTTGGCATGGCCACCTTGTCGTTTGGCTTCATTGTCGAAGAGGTACTCGCCCGCTGGGAGTCAGTCACTGGTGGAAACGCTGGCAAACACATCAAGGCGCCCGATATTTTTGGCTGGAAAATCGAGTCTGGTGTCGAGTTCTACTTCCTGTGTTTTGTCATTACCGTGATTGCCACGCTGGCCATTTTGAATATTTTGCGCTCGCCAACCGGCCGCGCCTTTGTGGCCATTCGCGATTCAGAAATATCAGCGCAGAGTATGGGTATCCAGTTGTCGTATTACAAGACGCTGTCTTTCGCCATCTCGGCGGCCTTGGCTGGCGTTGCGGGGGCCTTGTATGCCCACAAACTTCAGTTCATCTCACCTGAACAGTTCAATATTTTGCAATCCATTGACTTGCTGCTGATGATTGTGATTGGCGGGCTGGGCTCGGTGCATGGTGCCTTTCTTGGGGCCATTTTCCTCATCACCATGCCGCAGGTCATCGCATTGCTGAAAGACTACTTGCCAGCCGCCGTTGGCCAGGCGCCAGGCCTGCAAGGGCTGGTGTACGGCGTCGTGTTGGTGGCCTTTGTGTTGTTCGAACCCATGGGGTTGTATGGCCGATGGCTCAAGGTGCGCGCTTACTTACAACTCTTCCCGTTCTACCGCAAGGGTATGTTCAAACGTCAAAAATCATTCCAAAAGTCAGATCGACTCAGATGAACGACATTCTCCTTTCTGCCAAAAACCTGAGCGTCCGCTTTGGCGGCGTGCTGGCTGTCAACAACGTCAGTTTTGACGTCAAAAAAGGCGAAGTCTTTACGCTGATTGGCCCCAACGGAGCGGGCAAGACGACCGTTTTCAACCTGATCAGCCGCATCTACACGCCGACGAGTGGCGAGATCAGCTACGAGGGCCTGGTGCTGACGGCCCAGCCGCCGCACAAAATTGCCTCGCTGGGCATTGCCCGCACGTTTCAAAACATTGAGCTTTTTGAGAACGCTTCGGTTTTGCACAACTTGCTGATTGGCCGCCACACCCACCGAAAGTCCGGTTTGTGGCAAGACATGTTTTTTACATCCACCACCCGCGAGGCGGAAATGAAGGCGCGGCTCAAAGCAGAACAAGTGATTGACCTGCTGGATTTGCAGCACCACCGCGATTCACACGTGGCCGGTTTGCCCTACGGCGTTCGCAAGGTGGTTGAACTGGCCCGCGCCCTGTGCGCAGAGCCCAAACTGCTGTTGCTGGACGAACCCTCCAGCGGCCTCAACGTTGAAGAAACCGATGACATGGCTTTCTGGATTGCCGACATCAAGAATGTTTTGGGTATCACAGTGCTCATGGTCGAGCATGACATGAGCCTGGTAAGCAAGGTTTCGGATCGCGTCTTGGCCATGAACCAGGGTGAAGTGCTGGCGATGGGTACGCCACGGGAAGTGCAAAATGATCCGGGTGTCATCGAAGCCTATTTGGGCTCGGTCGATGATGTGTCTTCGCTGCGCCGCTCGCCTGCCGAGGCACAGAGTTATGGCAAAGTGGAGGCGGCCACATCATGAGCGACATGTTTTCAGATGCCAAACCGGTTCTGTCGCTCCTGAACGTTGAAAGCGCCTATGGCCCCATCAAGGCCATCCGCGGGGTCAGCCTTAAAGTGCGCAAGGGCGAGATTGCCACCGTACTGGGCTCCAACGGCGCTGGCAAAACCACCATTCTCAAAACCATTTCGGGCATCATTGACCCACGCAAGGGCTCCATTGAATTCAACGGTGAAAACATCACCGCCCGAGACCCCGCCTACATCGTGCAACGTGGCTTGAGCCATGTGCCAGAAGGTCGCGAAGTGTTTGCGCTGCTGAGCGTGCGTGACAACCTGGCCATGGGAGCCTACACACGCAAAGACCGCGACAACGTTGCCAAAGACATTGAGCTCGTCTACAGCTACTTTCCCATATTGAAGGAGCGTGCTACGCAAGATGCTGGCCTGTTGTCTGGCGGGCAGCAGCAGATGTTGTCGATCTCGCGTGCCCTGATGGCCAACCCCGAATTGATTTTGCTGGATGAACCCAGCCTGGGTTTGTCGCCCAAGCTGACCAAAGAAATTTTCGAGATCATCGTGCGCATCAACCGCGAACGTGGCACCACGATTTTGCTAGTCGAGCAAAACGCCAACATGGCGCTGAACGCCTCCGACTACGGCTACGTTCTGGAGAACGGCCGCATCGTGATGGAAGATACCTGTGCCCGCCTGCGTGAGAAGGACGACATCAAGGAGTTTTTCCTGGGCATGAAGGAAGAAGGCCAGCGGGCAGAGCGGCGCTGGAAGAAAAAGAAAAACTGGAGATAGATTGATGAGTTCCAACTGTTTAACGCAATTTTTCGACGGGCCGCCCCTAGAAAAATTAGCCCCACCCCAAGCAAAGCGCAGGATGGCTGCGCGGGGCAGCGACGACACGAAGTGCGGGAGCGTGGGGGTCTATGTCTAATCTTTGGACGCTGACACAAGCGCACTTCAGCGAAGAAATCCTGATTCCGGGCGAAACGCTGCCCGAGATGTTCTGGAATGCCGTGGGCAAACGTGGCGACAACATCTGGATGCGCCAAAAAGAACTGGGCATTTGGCACAGCTGGACCTGGAACCGTGCCGGCGAAGCCATCCGAGAAATTGGCGGCGGTTTGTTGAGCCTGGGTTTGCAGCCCGGCGATTGCGCGTCGATTCTGGCCAATACCGTTGTGGAGTGGGTGCTGTGTGATCTCGCCATATTAAGCGCCGCAGGTGTGACCAACGGTATTTACCCCACCGATGCGGCCAGCCAGGTGAATTACCTGTGTGAAGACTCTTCAACCACGATTCTGTTTGTTGAAGACGACGAGCAACTCGACAAGGCGCTCGAAGTTCGTGGCCAGTTGCCCAAATTGCGCAAAATCATTGTTCTGGACATGGAAGGCCTGCAAGACGTGGATGACCCGGACATCCTGTCGCTGGAGGCTCTGCGCCAGCTGGGGCGCGCTTACAACGCCCAAAATCCGGGGCGGCTGGATCAAACCGCCAAGCTGCGCAAACCAGAAGATTTGGCCATCTTGGTCTACACCTCGGGCACCACCGGCAAACCCAAAGGAGCCATGCAAAGCCATGGTGGACTGGTGTTTGCAGCTCGGCAGGCTGCGGCTTCGCTGCCGCAATCCGAAAACGACGAGCGCATGTGTTTCTTGCCCTTGTGCCACATTGCTGAACGTGTGATTGGTGAATACACATCGGTTTACACCGGCTGCCTGTTGAATTTTGTGGAAAACCCGGAAACCATTCCTGAAAATGTGCGCGAAATAGCGCCCCACTTTCTCTTTGCGGTACCAAGGGTTTGGGAGAAGTTCTACTCCGGCGTCGTCATTTCCATCAAAGAGGCCTCTACCCTTCAGCAGGCGGCCTATGCCTGGTCGATTGGGGTTGGCATGCAGGTGGCAGAAAAAACCCTGGCGCAGCAGCCGGTTGACAGCTTCTTGAAGTTCAAGTTCAAGCTGGCCCAGTGGCTCAGCCTGAACAACGTGCGGAAAATGATGGGCATTCACCGGGCCCGCGCCCTGCTCTCGGGAGCAGCGCCCATTTCGCCTGAACTCATTCGCTGGTACCTGGCTCTGGGCGTTCCCATGCTCGAAGGCTGGGGCCAAACAGAATCGGGCGGTTTGGGCACCTTCACCCGGGTGGATTTGATGAAGCCCGGAACGATTGGCCCGGCCTCGCCCAAAACAGAAGTCAAAGTCGATCTGGTCACCGGGGAACTGCTGATTCGTGGCCCCAGCGTGTTCATGGGTTATCTCAATCAGCCCGAAAAAACCGCCGAAACCGTTGACAAAGACGGTTGGCTTCATTCCGGCGATGTGGGCAGCGTAGACGCAGATGGCTTCTTCAAGATCACCGACCGGATGAAAGACATCATCATCACGGCGGGGGGCAAAAACATCACGCCCAGTGAACTTGAAAACGAGCTTAAATTTTCGCCTTACATCACCGATGCGGTGGTGGTGGGCGACAAACGCGCCTACCTCACGGTCATCATCATGATTGACCAGGAAAACGTCGAGAAATTCGCCCAAGACCATGACGTGCCGTTTTCCAACTACCAAAGCCTGACCCGTTCCAAACAAGTGCAGGATTTGATCCAGGGTGAGTTGGACCGCGTCAACAAGAAATTTGCCCGGGTTGAGCAGATCAAGAAGTTCTTCTTGCTGGAAACCCAACTCAGCGCCGAAGACGAAGAACTCACGCACACCATGAAGCTCAAACGCAAATTGGTGGAGAAAAAATACGCACCGCAAATCGAAGCCATGTACCGCGGTTAGTTGCCGATTGACCCCTGACCTATCAAAAGGAAATATTGTGAATTTGAAACACGCTTTCGTTTTCGTATCCAGTGCACTATTAGCTACTCTTTCAGTAGCGCAGCAGCAAGGGGTAAGCAAGACAGAAATTCTGATCGGTTCGATTCAAGACCTGTCCGGCCCCATCGCCGCCTTTGGCAAACAGGCTCGCGCGGGCATGCAGTTGCGGGTGGATGAAGTGAATGAGCAGGGTGGCGTGCATGGGCGCAAGCTGCGCCTGCTGGTGGAAGACTCTGCCTACGACCCCAAACGGGCGGTGCTGGCAGCGCAAAAGCTGGTCAACCAGGATAAGATTTTCATCATGGCCGGGCATGTGGGCACGGCCCACAACAATGCGGCCATGCCCGTGCAGTTTGACAAGAACATCATCAACTTCCTCCCGATCAGCCCATCGACCTCGATGTTTGAACCTTTGCACAAGCTGAAATATTCGTTTGCTGTCACCTATGACGACCAAATTCGCGCCAGCTTGCCCAAGTTGGTCAAGGAAAAGAGCGCCAAGCGTGTGTGTATCCTTTACCAGGATGACGAATTTGGGTTGGAAGTGCTCAAAGGCACTGAGACAGCACTCAAGGAACTGAACCTGCCACTGGTGGAAAAGACCTCGTACAAGCGTGGCTCCACCGATTTCTCCACCCAAGTGGCCAAAATGAAAGCGTCTACTTGTGATCTGGTGGTATTGGCCACCATCATTCGCGAAACCATCGGAGCCATTGGCGAATCGCGCAAGAGCGGATTTACGCCGACCTTCCTGGGAGTCAGTACCGCTTATAGCGAGCTGATCCACAAATTGGGCGGCCCGGCAATGAACGGCCTCTATACCACCATGACGGTGCAGCACCCGTACCTGGACGAAACGTCGCAACCCATCCGCTTTTGGGCCAACAAATACAAAACCAAGTTCAATGACGATCCCGGCACTTTGTCCGTGTATGGCTACCAAATCATTGACATGTTGGTGCAAGCCGCCCAAAAAGCCGGCCCGAACCTGACGACCGACAGCCTGATCAAAACGCTCGACAGCACCAAGTTCCCCGGCGACATATTTGGCGCGCCTGAAATGGCATTTACCTCACAAATTCGCATTGGCAGCCGCGCTTCTCGTCTTTCACAAATCCAGGACGGGCGCTGGAAAGTACTGTCTGACTATGTAAAACCCTGACATCACCCCCGTATCGACCACCGTTATTACGATCTGCTTTTCATTTTTCACCAGGAGATTCACCATGCAATTCAAACTCGCCACTTTGGCGGCACTGGCTCTGGCCCTCGCCGTGCCAGCCCAGGCTCAAAAGGCCATTCCGGCCCAAGGCGTTAGCGCCACCGAAATCACGCTGGGCTCGATACAGGATTTGTCGGGCCCCATCGCCGGGTTTGGCAAACAATCCCGGCTGGGCATGTTGTTGGCGGTCGATGAAATCAATGAGCAAGGCGGCATTCATGGCCGCAAGTTGAAGCTGATCGTCGAGGATTCGGCTTACGACCCGAAGAAAGCCGTTCTGGCTGCGCAAAAGCTGGTCAACCAGGACAAGATTTTTGCCATGGTGGGGCACATTGGCACAGCCCAAAACCTGGCTGCCATGCCGGTGCAGTTTGAGAAGAATGTGATCAACTTCTTCCCGATCACCGCCGCCCGCGAGATGTATGAGCCGCTGCACCGCCTCAAATATTCGTTCGCTGCCACCTATTACGACCAGATGCGCCTGGCCGTGCCCAAAATGGTGAAAGAAAAGAATGCCAAAAAAGTATGCACCATTTATCAGGACGACGACTTCGGCCTTGAAGTGCAGCGTGGTGCCGAAGAGGGCCTCAAAACTGTCAACATGACGTTGGCAGAGAAGACCTCGTACAAACGCGGCGCAACAGATTTCTCGTCACAAGTTGCCAAAATGCAGTCGTCTGGCTGCGATTTGATCGTCATGGGCACCATCATCCGCGAAACCATTGGCACCATTGGTACGGCTCGCAAATTGGGTTACAACCCGACATTTTTGGCCTCCAGCGCCGGTTACACCGACCTGATCCACAAACTCGGCGGCCCCGCCATGAACGGCCTGTACGCCACCATGACAGTGCAGCACCCTTACCTGGACGACGCCTCCAAAAACGTGCAGTTCTGGGCCAGCAAGTACAAAACCAAGTTCAACGAAGACCCCACCGTGTTTTCAGTTTACGGCTATATCATTGTGGACACCTTCGCCAAGGGCCTGAACAAGGCCGGCAAGGGCCTGACGACCGACAGCTTCATCAAGGCCATGGACAGCATGAGCATTCCAGCCGACATGTTTGGTGCAGCACCTTCGAACTTCACGGCTACCAAACGCCTGGGCAGCGATGCCTCGCGCCTTTCGCAAATCCAGGACGGCAAGTGGAAGGTGATCTCCGAATACATCAGCAAATAAGCTGATTCGGTTGGGGTTCACTTTTGGGTGAACCGTCAAGACCTGCAAAGTCGCCAAAATTACCTGTTTTGGCGACTTTTTTATTTTCGCAGTATCCTTAAGATAAATAAGCAAATTGTTTACGTATTAATTGCAGTATTAGCTACTTAAAAAATAGTTAAATTGCAACTTTTAAATATATTTATTTTTCAAAATCTTAAATTCTGACACTTTATGAAATTCTTCCCGTATCAAAATCCCGGCCTTGACCGGGTCGCCCCATGAACGGCGCTGAGAGCCTGGTGCACACGCTGCTGGACGGCGGCGTGGACGTTTGTTTTGCCAACCCCGGCACGTCGGAAATGCATTTCGTCGCGGCGCTGGACAAGGTCGAAGGCATGCGCTGCGTGCTGGGCTTGTTTGAAGGCGTTGTCACCGGCGCAGCAGACGGTTATTACCGTATCAAAGACCAGCCTGCCGCCACCTTGTTGCACTTGGGCCCGGGCCTGGCCAACGGCCTGGCGAATTTGCACAATGCCAAAAAGGCCAACTCAGGCATCGTCAACATCGTGGGCGACCACGCCACTGGCCATCTGCAACTCGATGCACCGCTCACCTCTGACATCGCCACCCTGGCGCGGCCCATGTCGCATTGGGTGCATTCGTCGCCCTCTGCCGCGGCGATTCAGGCCGACGGGCAAGAAGCCATCCGCCAGGCCAACAGCCGCCCGGGGCGCATCGCCACACTGATTCTGTCGGCCGACACCGCCTGGACAGAAACCACGCTCCCCGCCAGCCAACCGGATGCCGTTGCCCAAAACGGGATGCGCCGGGCCGACGCCCTGGTGCAACCTGCACCAGACACTGCGTTGAGCGACGACAGCATCCGCCAAGCCGCGCAGGCGTTACGGCTGGGGCCCACCACCTTGCTGCTGTTGGGTGGCCGGGCTTTGCGAGCCAACGCAACCCAGTGGGCGGGCCGCATTGCCGCCGCCACGGGTTGCGCCGTGATGTCCGAGTTTTACGGCGCCCGCCTGGAGCGCGGTGCCGGGCGGGTGATGGTGCCGCGCCTACCCTATGCGGTCGACCCTGCCCTGGCCATGCTGGCCCCGTTCGGCAAAATCGTGCTGGTTGGAGCCAAGGAGCCAGTGGCTTTTTTTGCTTACCCCGGCAAGCCCGGCGTTTTGACCCGCCCCGGCTGTGAATGCATCACCCTGGCATCACGCGCCGACGATCTGCAGGCCGCATTGCAGGCCCTCAGCGATGCGCTGGGCGCAAGCGCTGGCCCGGTGGCGCATGTGGCTGCACGCACCGGCGTGCAGGCGATGGCCTCTTTCCATGGCGCGATTGATGCCGACAATGTGGCCCGGCTGTTGGTGGCCCTGATGCCCGCCAACGCCATCGTGGTGGATGAAGCGGTCACCATGGGCCGCAGTTTTGACAAGGCAACCCAAGGTGCGGCCCCGCACGACTGGCTGACGGGCATGGGCGGCTCTATCGGTTTTGCCTTGCCCGCTGCAGTAGGGGCCGCCATTGCTGCGCCCGAACGCAAGGTGATTGCCCTCGAAGGCGACGGCAGCGGCATGTACACCTTGCAGGCGCTGTGGACCATGGTCCGCGAGAGCCTGAACATCACCGTGGTCATCTTTGCCAACCGGGCTTACAAGATATTGTTGGGTGAGTTCAATGGTGTGGGGGCCGGTGTTCCGGGCCAACGCGCCACCGACATGCTCAGCCTGGATCGCCCCGAACTCGACTGGGTGGCGCTTGCCAAAGGCATGGGCATGCAGGCCTGCCGCGTCAGCGACATGGGTGCGTTCAGCCTGGGCTTGCAAAGGGCGCTGGCGGTGCAGGGCCCTACGCTGGTGGAGGTGGCGCTGTAGCGCGGCTCACGAAACGATGTAGGCCGCCGCGCCGGTTGACAACAGTTTGCCTTCCGCGTTCAAAAACGACATGCGCGTACTGGCTACCCGCGAGCCCAGACGCAGCACCTCGGCTTTCAAGGTAAACATGCTGCCAATACCCGGGCGCAGGTAGTCAATACGCAGGTCGATCGTGCCCAGTTTCATGAAACGCTGCATGCGTTGCGCCAGGGGTTCGTCCATGTGCCGTGCAGCGATCGCGGCCATCACCGCCAGGCCACCTATGGCATCCAGGCCGGCACTGATGACGCCGCCATGAAGCCGGTGCGTCGGGCGGTGGCCAATCAGCTGCGGCCGCATCCGGATCGTACCGACCACCTCGGCCGGTCGAATACTTTGCACCTGCAGCCCCAACAACTGGTTGAAGGTGATGTTTTTTTCCCAGAACGTTTTGAGGGCGGCAACAAATTCCG
>JANOVW010000122.1:0-3819 GCA_031417575.1 Rhodoferax sp.
CTGTGTTGTTGGTTCCGGATGCGCCACATACGCTTCTCAACCTTCCCGCCACCCGCAGCGCTACGGCGGGCTTTTTGTCGCAACTGGGCAAGCCTTGAGGCACAAACGGCCCGTCAATTCGCAGCAAGATCAAGCACCCGATGGGTTTGTGCGGCGCTGCCAAGCGCGGTGATTCATACGGCAGTGGTTGGGAGCCCCAACCTTCATCATGCGTCCCATCTGGCTCACCATTTTGCTTTTGTCACTCAGCAATGTATTCATGACATTCGCCTGGTATGCGCACTTGAAGGAGATGAACCAAAAGCCTTGGGTGATTGCCTCACTGGTGAGCTGGGGCATCGCTTTTCTTGAATACATGCTGCAGGTGCCAGCCAACCGCATCGGGATTACAGTGCTGTCAGTGGCTCAACTCAAAATTTTGCAAGAGGTGATCACGCTCACCGTGTTTGTGCCGTTTGCGCTGCTTTACCTGAAGGAGCCGCTCAAGCTTGATTATTTGTGGTCAGCCTTGTGAATTTTGGGCGCGGTGTACTTCATTTTCCGCAGCCGTTGGGCGGGGGCGTGAGGCGGGCTGAACCTGCCCGTTCTACCAAACCTGCACTGTCAATCACTCTGGTATTTGTCCGAATGCCTTGTCGCTGCTGACCGTTGAGGTCCAGGCCGGGTATTGACCCCATCAACCACAGGCAGCACATCTGGCGCGACGTCGTCGCCTTTCAGCTGACGTCAAGCGCTTGCGTGGTGCCGGGCATTACAGCGTTGAATTGTTGGCCGATAAACAGGCCAAATGCAAGATCGTCGAGGTGGCCAAATTGCTGCAAACACAGCTCGCCGGCAGGGTTAAAAACAAAGGTGCTCGGTGTTCCTTGCATGTGCCAGTCGCGCATGGTTGTGGGCATGGTGTCATTCTCCCGGTAGGCATCCACGCCAATCGGAAAGGTCAGCCGGTATTCACGGATAAATGCCTCCAGGGCGTGCGGCTGCATGGCGCGATGATGCTCAAACACAGTGTGCAGGCCAATCACGGTCAACGGCAGTTGCTGCGCCATCTCGTTGAGCTTTTTGAGTTGCGGGATGCTGTGCGCGACACAGCCAGGGCATAACATCTGGAACGCGCTAACCACCACCACATTCCCCTTGAATTGCGCCAAGGCGAGATCGCTTTCACTGTTGAACCACTGGCTCACGGACCATTTGAAGGGTACTGTGTTCATGGGAGCTCCAGGTTAAGGCTTCGGTTTAATTCCTTGGGCTGATGCGGTCGGCGAAACACGCAGGGCGATAACGGGTTAAGACGAACAACTGATCTCAATCCCTGCGGCCCAATCCGGCGGAAATCCGGCTTTGGCTTCATGGTCGGGGTGTTCTTCAAACGGGTTTTCCAGGATTTTCAGCAGTTCCGCTACGCCCGAAAAATCCTTGAGTTTGGCTTTTTGAATCGCCTCTTCGCCCAAATGATTGCGTAAAACATATTTGGGATTGCTGCCAAGCATCAATTGGCCCATTTGTTCAAGTGATAATTGCACAATACGCTCTGAATAGTGGGTCATCCAGTCGTCAAATTTTGCGCGATCCAGAAACAAATCCCTCACCCCAGATAAACTTTGGCTGTCTGATAAGGGCAGATGCAAAGGGCCATCGGCCACGCAACGGCTCAACTGGCGCCAAAAAATGGTGAAGTCCACACGGTCTTGGGCCAGCAACTTCAGGATGTTTTCGATCAGGCTGCGGTCACCCGCTTGCACATCAGGCAGGCCCAGCTTGCGGCGCATCTGGCCTTCAAACGCGGCCGGGAACACCGTTTTGTAGGATTCCAGCGCGGCCACGGCGACTTCTTGTTCGCCGATCAGCGGCAACAGGGCCTGGCCCAGGGCGTAAAGATTCCAATAGGCGATGTTGGGTTGTTTGTTGAAGGCGTAACGCCCGCCGCTGTCGCTGTGGTTGCAAATGTGGCCAGGCACGTAAGCGTCCATAAACTGGAACGGGCCGTAGTCGATCGTCAGGCCCAAAATGCTCATGTTGTCGGTGTTCATCACGCCATGGCAAAACCCGACGGATTGCCACTGGGCCACCATGGCGGCGGTTTTTTCGCTCACGCGCTGGAGCAAGCGGGCGTAGGGGTTCCAGGCAGCCCATTGGGTCATTTGTGCTGAAATATCGTCCGAATTTGATATGGTTTCAGTAGCAGTTGATGCTATATTTGATCGAACAATTTGCCATTTTTCTTCCAAACATTCCGGGTAATACCGCCGGATGACGTAATCGGCCAGTTGGCGCAGTTCGTCGTGTTTCTCGTTGTGAGAAAAATGCTCAAAATGGCCAAACCGGATGAAACTGGGGGCCACCCGGGTCACCACCGCCGCAGTTTCGATTTCTTCGCGCCGCACGCGCGCGTCGGAACCCGTCACGCACAGGGCGCGGCTGGTGGGTATGCCCAAACCAGCCATCGCTTCACTGCCCAAAAATTCGCGAATGCTGCTGCGCAACACGGCCCGCCCATCACCCATGCGGGAGTAGGGCGTGCGGCCAGCGCCTTTGAGCTGGATTTCCAGCCCACCACCCGAGCCGTCATCGGCCTGTAGCGCTTCACCCAGCAAAATGGCCCGCCCGTCGCCCAATTGCCCCGCCCATTGGCCAAACTGGTGGCCGCTGTAGACACTGGCAAGCGGGTTGGAATCTGGCAATAACAAGCTGCCCGTCAGGGCCTCCAGCAGGTCGGCCGAATCCATTTGTTTTGCCGTCAGGCCCAAGTGTTGCGCCACCTGGTCGCTACGGCCTACCCAATAAGGAGCGGGCAGGGGTTCCGGGTTCAAGCGGGTATAAAAAGCGGGCCCCAGGGCCACAAAACCAGCTTGCCAGGTGAATGGTGCGGCAGATTGCTGTGCGGCAGTTGGTTCGGTTGACGGTTCGGCAGGGTGGGCGGGGTTCAAAACGGCAGCGTTCATGGTTAGATTGTCGGTGAGGTGATAAATCCGCACGCAATAACCGGGAAGTTCAGCCCCTCGCAGTGCACCATCCAGGAATTCATCGGCCCTCGTGTACTTGGAGGCGAGCAGCAGCACAACACCCAGGGCGGCTGCGTCCGTGTCCCCCGACGCGGGAAAGCCCGCTTCGCCTTACCACGCCACAGGGCGCGTCTCCGCCTTTACAGGGACTTTCCATTTCGCCAACAACGGCATTTGGTATTCTGGTTTTGGTTTAGCTGGCGCCCCCAGTGGTGGGCGCTGGAGCTCGATTCCATGGCAACCCGGCAGCCTGGGGGCAAATGAGAGCACCAGGCCAGGAACTTGTCGCGCGGCAGTGCGCGCCCGGTGACCCGCAGGCCTGCGGCATTGACGGCATGTACCTGGATGACGCGTTTTGCCAGATCGACCCCAACTCGTGTAATCTCTTGCATGGGACTTCTCCTTCCAAAGGTTGTAGATTGACTTCCAAAAAACCAATCTTGGCACTTGATGCCGTTGCCGGGAAGCGGGAAGTCCCTTCGTATTCGACCTCCCGCATCCGCCCTAGGTATTGCGCTGCTTTTGGGGTTGGTGGCAATTGGGCTGCCTCGTGCGCGTTTACCCAGCGCAAACCTTGACTTTGGATGTCTGAAGCGCAGAGACCCAAAGAACCCAAGATAAAGGGCTGTTTCACGCGCGGCTACCCACAGAAAACAGAACCAAAACCAAACCGGTTTTAACCTGCACGTATCGGGTATTCTGTAGGCTTTGCCAATGGGCACTTCCAGCCCACACAAACCAACATTTGGAGCCGAGACATGCAAGGGTTAATGCAACAACACAATCTGCTGATTTCCAGCCTGATCGAGTTTGC
>JANOVW010000123.1:0-2310 GCA_031417575.1 Rhodoferax sp.
GGCAATGAACCATTTCCACTCTCTTTTTTTGGGGCGCCGGACATTGCACCAGGCCACCTGCAAATGCCGGGTTCACAACAAAGCCCAGGCCCGCAGCACCGCATAACTGCGCCACGGTTTCCAGTCTTGCGACATTAGCTCCATCGCTTTGGCGGCGCGGGGCGTGCCCCAGGTGGGTTTGTCGAGCCCCAGGGCTTTATGCAAGGCAATATCGCCGGCCGGAAAGGCATCGGGCCAGCGCAGTGCGCGCATGGCGATGTAGTGGGCGGTCCAGTCGCCAATACCGGGCAATGCTTTGAGCGCAGCCATGGTGGCCGGCACGTCGGCTCCCGCATGCAGGCTGATGCGGCCTTCAACCACGGCCTGGGCAATGGCCACAATCGCGGCCTGGCGCTGGCGCACGATGCCCAAGCGGCCCAGGCTGTCGCCGCTCGCCTGCGCCAGTACCTCGACGGTGGGGAACAGGCGCGTGAGCCCGTCAAACGGCGTGCCAATCGGTTCGCCCAAGGTGTCGACCATGCGTTGGGCCAAGGTGCGTGCCGCCGCCACCGTGATCTGCTGGCCCAAAACAGCCCGTACGGCCAGCTCAAGCCCGTCCAGGCAGCCTGGCACGCGCAGGCCAGCACCCTCGGGGAAGCGCCCCCCCAGGGTGGCGTGAATAGCGGCGGGGTCGGCATCCAGGTCGAGCCAATTGCGCACCCGGCGGATCACCAGCGGCAAAATATCCAGTAGCGAATCACTCACATGCAGCACCACCTGGCTATTGGGTTCGTCAAATTCAGCCCGTAGCCAGCCTGCATGGGTTTTGCCGGCAGACCTGAAGCCAATCGTGCGGGTTATTGACGGTAGATGCACATCATCAGCTACTGTTTCAATAGCGTCGATGCGGCGTTTGGTCCAAAACGCCAGCATGGCGGGCACATCGTAAGGCGGGCGGTAGCCCAGGCGCACCCGTGTGCCGGGGTGGGCATGGGGGTTAGCGAGCGCAGACTTCATGGGCTTCATCGGGCTTGTGGGCTGTATCGGCCGTATCGGTGCTAGCGATTGTTTGCGCAGTGCCGTCGGGTTCAGGCGGTAATGCGCCATAAAGGCCGCGTTAAACCGCCGCAGGCTGGCAAAACCACTGGCATGGGCGATCTGCGTGACGGGCAGGGCGGTGTCGGTCAGCAGCTGTTTGGCGGTAAGCAAACGGCGGGTTTGCAGGTATTGCAGGGGCGACACGCCCAAATGCGCCTCAAAAATGCGGCGCACATGGCGGCTGCTCACGCCCAGGCGTTGGCTGAGTTGTTCTACCGCGCTGGCCTGAATGAGCGGGCCGCCATTGGCCTTGTGGGTATCCGTGGCAATGGATGTCCAGCGCTCCGGGTCATCCAGCAGGCGCGCGGCTTCGAGCGCCAACAAGGCGCTCGCGTCCTGTACCGACCACGTGGAACCCGGCAGCGCATGCTGGGCTGATTGCGGCGCCAGTTCAGGCCGGCAGCGCAGGCAAGGCCTGAACCCGGCCCCCTCGGCTTGGGCGGCCAGATCAAAAAACCGGCAGTTCTCGCGTTTGGGAATTCGGACTTTGCAGACCGGGCGGCAATAGATGTGGGTGGAGGTAACGCCGATGAAAAATCGGCCATCAAAACGCGCATCACGCGCCTTCAGCGCCAGGTAACACGCGTCGGCATGGGTGGCGTCTTGGGCAGCGGCTTCTTGTTCGGTTTGCAGCGATTCAACGGTGGTCATGGGGGCCATCATAGGCCGCTGGGGTGCTGCGGCTAGCCGTTTTCGGACATGTTCATGGAACCTCGCATTCGGGTGACGACGTAATGTCGGCATAGCCGGTGGTGTGGATTCGAAAACGGCTTGCCATGCGCCTCGGTTAGGGTCGCACCCGTCGTCGATACTCAAACGCCATGTCGTCTCATTTGCTCCTCGCCCTGATTTACCTCGCCTTCATCAGCCTGGGCCTGCCCGACGGTGTGTTAGGCGTGGCCTGGCCGGCCATGCGCACCGGGTTGGCCCAGCCCATCGAAGCGGCGGGGCTGATCACGATGGTGGTGACCGGTTGTTCTGCACTTTCGGGGTTTGCCAGCGGCTGGGTGTTGCAGCGCCTCCATGCCGGGGTGGTGGTGACGGTGAGCGGCGGGCTCACCGGTTTGGCCCTGACTGGCTTCGGCTTTGCACCGTCGTTTGCCTGGTTGCTGGCAGCGGCCATTCCGCTGGGCTTGGGTGCCGGTGCGGTCGATGCCGCCATGAACCACTATGTGGCGCGGCACTATTCAGCCCGGCACATGAACTGGCTGCACGGGTGCTGGGGCGTGGGCG
>JANOVW010000124.1:0-6527 GCA_031417575.1 Rhodoferax sp.
CCGGCGGCGCTGTCGATCAGGTATTCAACCGCTTCGCCCAAATAAGAGGCCCCAATCACGCGGCCTTCATACGGGCAGTTGCCCGCCGAGTCGTCTGCATCGGCTGAACCGGAGGCCAACACCACTTGCCGGGGCCGCCAGGCCAAGGCGCGGCAGGCGGGAGCAGCCGCAGCGTTGGCTGGAAAGGGCAAGGTGCCGCTGCCTGTTGCGTCGCCCTGCAGCCCGTGGGGTGTGACACGAAACAGGTTCTCAAAACCGACAAACTGGGCCACAAAGGCCGATGTGGGACGTTCGTAAATATCAGCAGGCGGGCCTTGTTGGGCGATTTTGCCGGCCTTCATCACCACCACGCGGTGGGCCAGTGCCAGCGCTTCCACTTGGTCATGGGTGACGTACAACATGGTCACACCGAGCTCGCTTTGCAGGCGCTGCAGTTCACTGCGCATCTCCAGCCGCAGGCGGGCGTCCAGGTTGGACAGCGGTTCGTCCAGCAGCAGCAGGCGCGGCCGCACCACCACCGAACGGGCCAGCGCCACACGTTGCTGCTGCCCGCCCGAGAGTTCACGTGGCAGGCGGCGCTCGAAGCCCTTCAGGCCATCCATCTCCACGGCTTCCCCCACCCGGCGCGCCAGCTCAGCGCCGCCCACGTGACGCAACCGCAGGCCAAAGGCGACGTTTTCAAACACCGACAAATGCGGGAACAGGGCGTACGACTGGAACACTAGGCCCACTTCACGCTGGTGGGGGCTTTTGTTGGTGATGTCTTCGCCATCGAGCACGATGCGCCCGGATTGCGGCGCCAGCAGCCCGGCAATCGCCCGCATGGTGGTTGTTTTGCCGCAGCCGGATGGCCCCAGCAGCGCCAGCAGTTCGCCCTTGGCCACCGGCAAATTGAGCGATTCCACCGCCACTTGGCCGCCGTAAGCGAGCGTCAGGTTTTCGAGCGACAGGTAGTTTTTCAAGGTATCAGAAGTGAGGTCAGACATAACGCGAAAGCCCCAACAGGCGTTCGGCCACCAGCACGATCACCATCGACATCAGCGCCATCAGGGCCGAAAGCGCAGCGATCGAGGGGTCGTATACGAACTCCATCGACGCCAGCATGTCGATCGGCAAGGTGGTGATGCCGGGGCCGGTGAGAAAGAGCGACACTGGCACCTGGTTGAACGAGGTGACAAAACCCAATATGAAGGCTGCCAGAATGCCATGCACGATATTGGGCAACACGATGCGAAAAAAAGTGCGCAGGCGCGTGGCACCCAGCATGACCGCCGCTTCTTCCACATCAGGGCGCAAATTCTCCAAACTGGCGGTGACCACGCGCACCGCATAGGGCACCACCAACACGGTGTGCGCCAGCACCAGCGCCAGGCTGACCGACATATCCAGCGGGATCACCGCATGGCGCAACAAGGCCAGACCCACAATGATGCCCGGCACGATGACTGGCGTGAACACAATGGTGCGAATGACTTCGCGCCCCGGCACTTGGTAGCGTGAAAGTCCATACGCCGCCGGGATGCCCAGCAGCAAGGCCAGCAAGGTCGAGCCCACCGCCAGCTGCATCGACAACACGAAACTGGCGCGGAAATTGTCCATGGCGAACACCGCGTAAAACCAGCGCAACGAGATGCCTTGCGGCGGAAAAGCCAGTGTGTCGCCCGCCGACAACCCGGCCACGGCGATCAGCAAAAACGGCCCGAGCAGAAACAGGAAGATGGCCGCCAGGACCACACCACCGGTGATGCGCATCGGGTTCATCTTGCTCTGGCCTTGGCCGCCCGCTTGAGCAGCATGTGCGTCACGATGCCCATGGCGATCAAAATCGCGGCGATCACACTCGCGCCAACAAAGTCGTTGTTGACAGAAACCTTCTGGTACAGCAGGGTTTCGAGCATCAGTACTTTGGAGCCGCCCAGCACCGCCGGCGTGATGTAGGCCGTCACCGCACCGGTAAATACCAGTGTGCCACCGGTCACCAGGCCTTCTTTGGTGAGCGGCAAGATCACCTTGAAAAACACGCTGAACCAGCCAGCGCCCAGCACCCGCGCGGCGGGTACCACGTCGGCGGGCAGGTTCTCCAGCGCACTGACCAGCGAGAGCACCATCAGCGGCAAAAACAGTTGCACCAGGCCAATGAAAACGGCGGTTTCCGTGAACAAAATACGCACCGGCTCGGCCGAAAACCCCAGCCCCGTGATGGCCTGGTTGACCACCCCGGTGCGTCCCAAAATGACGATCCAGGCGTAGGTGCGGGCTACCGGCGAGATCATCAACGGCAACACCACCAGACCGACAAAGCGGCCCTTCCAGGTGGGCCCGGCCTGCACGATGGCCAGGGCTGCCACGTAGCCCAGCACGGCGCTGGTGAGGGTGACCCAGGCGCCCAGGCGAATCGTGCGCCACATGACCTCCACTGACAACGGGTCGTTAAAAAATTCGGCAAACAGCGCCAACGACCAGCCCGTGGGCGTTTGCACACTGCCCGACAGCAAAATGCCCACAGGCAGCAAAAACGCCAGTGCGACGAAGACGGCGGCAGGCAGCGCTAGGGCGGTACCAATTTTTTTATTCTCAAACATCACAGACCTTGAATCCGTTTTCAATTCGGTGCGAGATTAGGCGCGCCACCGCAGACAGTGCTTTAGCACGGCAAGGGGGTGCAACGACATATCGCATCGAATTGGAAATGGAGTCAGCGGGCGATCTTCGCGTTCCAGCCATCTACCCACGATTTGCGGTGCAGCAGTTGCTGCGTGGGCGGAATCAGATTCAGGGCTTTGGCGGTGTCGGCACCGTAGGTCAGCACCTCGGCCACTTCTTTGGGCAGCTTCACGTCTTTGTTGACCGGGCTATCGACCAATGCCATGGCGATGCGGGTTTGCGCCTCGGCGCTGAGCCATTCGTCGATAAAGGCGTAGGCCAGGTCTTTGTTTTTGCTGCCCTTGGTAACCACCAGCACATTGATGCCGCCGGTAAGACCCTCTTTGGGTGTGGCCCAGGCGATGGGCATGTTGAGCTTTTTGATCAGCGGCCAGTTGAAGCGGCCTACTACGGCGGCGTGTACTTCGTCTTGTTGAAAGAGCTGCACCAGTTGTGCCGAACGTTCATAAAACGTTACCACCCCACCCTTGATCTCCGATACCTTCTGGATGCCTGTGGCCAGGTTGGGCGTGGTGCCGCCATAGGCCTTGTCGATCATCATCAGCGTGGTGGGGCCTTGCGTGGTGGTGATGTTGGGCAAGGCCAGTCGGCCCTTGAGCTCGGGTTTGGTGAGGTCTTTCCAGGAGTCGATCTTCACCTTGTCCGTGCGGTAGACGATGCTGGTGGCAAAGTAGGTGTAACCGACACCCATGTTGTTGCCAATGGGGTTTTTGGCAAAGTCATGCAGCTTGTTGAAGTTTTTGAGTTTGCTGGTGTCGATGGGTTCGATCAGGTCTTTTTGCGCGGCCTCGAGTGCCGAAAAATCGGCCAACACCGCCACATCGACCTCGGGATTGTTTTTGCGGGCTTCCATCTTGGCCAGGCGGTCGGCGCTGTTGCCCACATTCACCACAATTTTGCATTTGCACTTGGCCTCAAACGGCGCATACAGCTCTTTGCGCAGCTCGTTTTGACCCACCCCGAAGGCAGAAAGCACCAAGGTGCGTTCCTGAGCGGCCAGCGGCGAGACGAGCCCGCTGCCCAAGGCGACGGCCAGGGTCAGCCCGACGGCGGCAAAGGGGGGGGGAAGGCGGCGAACTGAGGTCATGAGGGTGTTCCGGTGGAAGTGCTTTGGAATTCACTATACAAGCAAGCGCAGCAAGTCAGGGTCGCCCAGGCGGGTGTGGCTGTGCGTCATACGGTAATAGTCAAATAGGTGCGCGCTGCAATGACTCAATTAATTAACATTGCATTTTTGTGTATATAAAAAATACAAATTGTTCACGTAATAATTGCACTAATTGCTTTTATAAATATAGTAAAAATGTAGTAATTTAATAAGTTAAAATTTTAAAAATTACTTTATTAGAGATTGACATGTCCATCGATGCACGTCACCGAATGGCCACCAATCCAGATGTCTGCGCCTTGTTGTTCCACATACACGCGGCCGGCGCGCCCCAGCGCGGTGCCCTGGCTGGCGATGTAACGCGCGGGGGCCAGGCCCGCGCCAATCAGCCATTGGGCCACGGCAGCGTTCAGGCTGCCGGTTACCGGGTCTTCATTCACGCCTTTGTCGATATGAAAAAAAGCGCGTACCTCAAAGGCGCAACCATCGGCTGCAGCACGATCCAAATAGGCGCCCACCACGCCCACCTTGCCGCCGGGTGATCCGGCCGCGACGGCCGTGGGCCCCACTACGCCCACGTCCAGCCCGGCCAAGATGTGGCCATCCGGCTTCAACGCCAGCACCTGCGCTGCAGACTTCAGCATCACGCCGCGCCACATCGGCCCGTTGTGGCACCAGGCGTGGTGCAGGATGTCGCTGCGCGCAATGCCCAGGCCGTGGGCGATGCGTTGCACATCGGCTTCGGGCAGCGGGCCGCTGGTGATCAGGGGCGGCGCAGCAAAGGCCAGGCGGTCACCCAGGGCATCGCGTTCGCGGCGCAGCTTCACCAAACCCACGCCGCATTCCTGCACGATGAATCCCGAAGAATTGGGGTCAGAACCCAATCTACCGAGCCGCTCACTGGCGTGTTCGTCTCCGGTAATTGGGGTCTGACCCCAATTCTTCGGGATGCCTCCCGCTTGCAACCAGGCATGGCAACTGCCCAAGGTTGGGTGGCCGGCAAACGGCAATTCGCGACCAGGGCAAAAGATGCGCACCTGGTAGTCGGCTTGCGGGTGGGTGGGTGGCAGAAGAAATGTGGCTTCAGACAGATTCGTCCAGTCGGTGAAGCGCTGCATCTCCTGGGTCGAGAGGCCGGTGCCGTCCAGCACCACAGCCAGCGGGTTGCCGAGGTAGGGCACAGCGGTAAACACATCGATCTGTTTAAAGGGGTGGTTTTTCATGGTCGGCGACTTTCGGTTTATTTTGGGATCATCAGCTCAAGGCGAGATCCAGCACGCCGTGCGAAGCCGGGCGGGCTTGCATCTGCGCGTACCAGCGGGCAATGTGGGGGCGTGCCGCCTGGGCAATGGGCAAGCCTGACCAGCGGTGTACTTCGCAGGCCAACGGTATGTCGGCCATGGTGAACTGGCCACCCGCAACAAAGGCGTTGCGACTGAGCAAAAGTTCCAGCACGTCCAGCAGCGGCTCGGTGGCGTTGATGGATTTTTGAATCAGGTCGGCACTGCGTTCTGTCTCCGGCAGCCGGATCAAATGCCAAAACGCGTTGCGGCTGGCTGGGTTGAAGGTGGTTTGTTGCCAATCCATCCAGCGTTCGGCGCTGAATAGGGTGACCAAATCAGCCGGGTACAAGCTGCCCGGGGCATGTTTTTTGCACAGATAACGCACGATGACGTTGGATTCCCAAAGAATGAATCCGTCGTCATCGATCACCGGTATCAGCGCATTCGGGTTGCGCGCCAACGCCTCTGGCGTTTTGGTCAACCCGAAAGCGCCGCCGATGTCAGCGCGTTCAAACGGCAGCCCCAGTTCTTGCGCGGCCCAGACCACTTTTTTGACATTGATGGAGCTGATGCGCCCCCAGATTTTGAGCATGTTGGACTTTCTTAGGTTTGCCAAATAAGCTTGATTTGAAAACTGTTGTTGGGCTGTTTTTGACGGGTGTCGAGTTGCGATGCAGTAGGGGCCAGTTTCGGGGCGGAATCACGTCGACGGTGTACTCTGCTTCGCGGCTGTCCCCCGCTTCGGCCTAGGGCCGAAAGCTCCTCCTTGATGCCGCTGCGCAGAGCACACCATCGACCTGATTCTGCAAATAGTGGTGGTAGAACGGTCATCGAAAACCTCCGGTTGCCGAGCCGATGATGTCGGGGTGGGTGGCGTAGCGAAGTCAAGGCGGAGACGCGCCCTGTGCCTACCCAAGGCGAACGATGCGGCCCCGCGTCGGGGGACATGAGCGTAGCCACCCACCCCGTCATCGTCGGCCCCGTCCACTCCAGTACGCACAACCCCGGTATCCACAGCCGTCCGCACGAGAGACCTCGTCAAACCCCGGGCAAATTCTCGCGAATAGCCGCCGCCAGGCCCTTCATACCCGTGTCGATTTGCTCGACGCTCGCCGTCACGAACGAGAGGCGCAATGCACGCGGATCGGGGTTGTCGGCAAAAAACGGCGAACCGGGAACGTAGGCCACGCCCTTGTCTACCGCCTTGGCCAGCAGCGCCACCGCATCCATGCCTGCAGGCAAACGCACCCACAAAAACATGCCGCCTGCGGGCGTGTTCCAGCTCACGTCCAGGCCCTTCATCTCGCGCTCCAGCGCGGCCAGCATGGCGTCGCGTTGTGATTTGTACAGGGCGCGAATGGTCGGTACGTGGCGATCGAGGAAGCCGCCTTGCATCACTTCGGCAATCAGTCGCTGGTTGAAGCCCGGGCTGTGCAAATCGGCGGCTTGTTTGGCTTGCAGCAACTTGGGCA
>JANOVW010000125.1:0-4493 GCA_031417575.1 Rhodoferax sp.
TGCCGCCCGCCCTGTTTATCGCCGGTGACCGCGATGGTGTGATCACCACATCCAGGGGAAAACGGGCCTTGGACACGCTGGGCACGGGCGTGCCGAATCTTCGCGGCAAAGTGCTGATCGAAGGCGCAGGGCATTGGATCCAGCAGGAGCGGCCCGCCGAGGTCAATGCCGCGCTGCTGCAGTTTTTGGCGGCAGATTACCCGGCGGTTTGAAGCGAATCCGAGGCCCTTTTGCTGTATCAGCGCCGGCTGTTGCACAAGCAGCTCATGGCGGTGGCAGAGGGTCGGGACCCGGCAGGGGTGAGTTTTGACGCCGCCGCACCGCCGGTGAAATTCTCAGCCGGCAATTTTCTGGTGCCGGCTGCTTGGGCGTTAAGCGCCAGGGCGATTGTGGCTTCGCACCACCCACACTGCATAAACTGCGAAGGCCAGTGTGGCGCCCGCCAATATCAGGGCCTGGTGCACCAGCGCAAGCGTCGGGAAAAACGCGAACAACACGGCAAAGGGAGCGCCACCGATGGCGGTGGAGAGCGCGTTTTCAAAACGCGTAGTCTTGTGGCTGAACAGGCCCAGAACGTATGACAAGATGTCTGCCGGAAAGGTCATGCGCAGCACCAGCAGGGACAGCATGTGGTGGCGCGGGTGGATCAGCCGGTCAATACGGGCATAACGGGTGACTTTGGGGAACGTACGCAGCATCAGCGGGCTGAGGCGACGTGCCAGGTCAAATGAAATCGCCGCGCCGACCACCCAGCCGGCCATGATGATCACGGCTGTCCACCAGGGCCCCCACAACAACACGGCAAAGGGCACCAGCGGCAGGTTGCTGAAGAGCGGCACGACGACCGCCAGCGCCGTGGTAGCGAAAAAGATCAACATGCCCAATCGCCCGTGCTCGGCCAGTGTCGCGCCAATCGGTGCTGCATAAAGGCGCGTCAGCACGATCGCCAAGCCAAACAGCAACAACACCCAAACCAGTGAGTGCGCTGTCGGCAGCAAGTCCTTGCGGGTCAGGTTGTCATGTGATGTGTTGGCGGACGAGTGCATGGCGGCTGATGAAGTGTACGAGGTGCGATGCAACCCCGCACCAGCGCTGCACATGGCGGGATCGAAATGAATGCCACGCGGTTGCGCCGTCAGAAACCGCTTACAGCGCTTTGGCTTCCCGTCTGGCTGACGCCGCGGCCTTCGGTGCAGATGATGATGCCTTGATGTCGCCCACTTATAGGAGTTGAAATGACACGGTTCGCCATGCAAAGAAGCCACGTACCCCCATCGCCTGAGCCAGCGCCTGACGTGTTGCCCCTGCCGGTTGATCCCGACAAAGGCCCCACGCCAGACCTCTTGCCCGATGACCCTGGCCGGGACGGTGTGACGCACCCGGTCGCATGAGGTAGCGACGCGATTCAACGTGGCGTTGTGCCCGCGGTGAACCAGGCCCTGCGGTCAGAATGAAAAAAACGTGGTGTCAGCGAACTGCGCAGTTGGTCAGCCTGTTCGTTTTGACAGTCGCTGCGGTAGCTGTAGTGGCCGAATCGGCTTCACCGGTTGCCAAGCCGTTTGATCCGCTGGTTGTAGACCGCTTCATCACCACCCAATTGGCGCGCCACCACATTCCCGGATTGGCGCTGGCCATCACGCACGGTGACCAGGTTGTGCTGGTTCGCGGGTGCGGCGAAGCCCGAGACGGCCAGCCTGTCACCGGGCAAACACCCTTTCGAATCGCCTCGCTGAGCAAGGCGTTCACTGCCTTGGCGGTCATGCAGCATGTGGAAGCCGGGCAAATTGAGCTTGATGCGCCAGTCAAGCGTTACTTGCCCGGATTCGCACTCCTTGACCCGTCGGCAGCCGAGCGCATCACGGTACGCCAATTGCTCAACCACACCAGCGGCCTGGCCGACGCGGGTTTTGTGAGCGGCCTCAATGGCGGCCAAAAAACGCTGGCAGACCGCGTCGCCAGCCTTCGCCAGGCGCGCCCGCTGGATGCGCCCGGCACCGTGTTTCATTATTTTGATCCGAACTACCAGGTGTTGGCCCGCCTGGTGGAGACGGTCAGTGGACAAGCGTTTGACACCTACTTGCAGCAGCGCGTCTTTGCGCCGCTTGACATGCGCGCCACGACCAGCGCGCTGACTTCTGTGCTGTCGCCCGATACCGTGCAGCGTCTTGCGCAGGGTCATGTTGTGGCCTACGGCGAGGCGCTGGCGCTACCCGAGCTGGTGGGTTTTCTGGGCGGCAGCGGTGGCGTGGTCTCAACCGCCTCGGACATGGCGCACATCCTGATTGCGCAGGGAAACCACGGCAGGTACTCGGGCAAGAGCGGGTTGTCGCCTCAGGGCGTTTCACGCATGCAAACCCCGCCGACGGGTGTTGCCAGCAGCTACGGCATGGGGTGGGTCGCATCGAACGTGAACGGCACCCCCGCGTTTGAACACAGCGGCATCCTCTCTACCTTTTACGCCGATGCGGTGCTGCTGCCCGAACAGGGCTTCGGTTTGGTGCTGCTCTACAACGTGTATGCACTCACAGTATCGGCAACGGCGTTCCCGGAAATCAAAAACGGCGTGCTCGCTTTGCTGCTGGGGCAGGTGCCAGCCGAGGGCAAAATTTCGCTTCGCTGGCTGGGGCGGGGACTTGCGGCATTGTCGGCGCTGGGCACGGGCCTGGCCCTTTGGGCCCTGCTCCGACTGTCCCGGTCAGTGTCGCCTGCCACCCCCACCTCCCGCTGGAAACTGGGTTGGGGCTTATTGTGGTCACTCGCCCCGGTGCTGTTGCTGATCGGATTGCCACGCCTGCTGGTGTTGCCCACCGGGCGCTATTTCGATCTTGAGATGCTGGCCCGGGCCATGCCCGAGTTAGTCATTTTGTTGGGCACGTGGGGCCTATTGGGTTTGCTCTGCGGTGTTGTACGTCTCACAAAAAAAGTGGGCACTGTGCGCGCTGGCGCACAGATGAAACGGCCACGGATGGTGTCTACTGACACCGTTTAAAGGTCACCAGCATGCCGTCAACCCAGTGGAGCGCCAAGCGCAAACGCCAGTACCAGCACATCAAAGACAGCGTGCTGGCGCGTGGCCAGGGCGAACCATTGGCTGAAGAGATCGCTGCCCGTACCGTCAACAAAGAACGCGCACAGCATGGCGAGTCGGTAACGGCCAGTGCGTCATCAAACAATGACATGCCCGCAGGTCAGCGGGGTGGCCTGCGATCCCACCACGGTGCTGGTGGGCGCACCGTGGCGCAGCTTCGCAATGAGGCCGGGCAGCGCGGCATCAAGGGGCGATCTGCCATGAACAAAGCAGCGCTGGAGCAGGCGCTCAAGCACTGATGCCGCGAACCCTGCTCGGCAAGTTTGGCATTTTTTGCGGCTGGACAGCTATCTTTTTGTGCAATGGCAAGCGCGATCCCGAATCATCGTAAATTTAAGGAGTGAAGACCATGAGTTATGTTGACGGATTTGTGATTCCCGTGCCCACAGGCAAAAAACAGGCGTACCTCGCGATGGCGACCCAAGCTGCCGCAATCCTGAAGGAATGTGGGGCGACGCGCGTGGTGGAATGCTGGGACGATGATTTGCCCGAAGCCAAGATCACCGGTTTCAAACTCGCGGTGAAGACCGAGGGCGACGAGAACGTGGTGTTCTCATGGATCGAATGGCCCACCAAAGCAGCGCGGGATGAAGGCAATGCGAAGTTCATGAAGGATCCGCGTATGCAGGCATTCAAAGACATGCCGTTCGACGGCAAGCGGATGATTTTTGGCGGTTTTGCGCCGATGTTGGACAACCAGTAAACCAGTAAACCAGTGTGCAAGTTCAATCCTGCATAACCTTCGGCGGTCGTTGCGGCGAACTCGCGAAACCGAACGGGGTTTGGAGCGCGTCATGACCGCTACCTACACTTTCGATATCTTTTCTACGCTTGATGGCTACGGCTCTTACGGCCCAAAGGGGAACTGGGGCGGTTACTGGGGCAAGCAAGGCCCCGAGATACTTGGCAGTCGCCTCGCCTCGTTCGATGCGGACCAGCGGATGGTCTTCGGAGCCACCACCTTCCGACTATTCGTAGGGATGCTGGCTGTGAGCACTGAAAAGTCCGACGTGCGCGACCCATGGGTCTCCCGGATGGTAAACATGCCAGCGACGGTGGTGTCATCCACGCTGAAAGGCCCCGTGGACTGGCCAAATGCGACCATCATGAACGGTGATGCCGTCGACATCGTCGCCCGGCTCAAGAAGGAGTCCAAAGTGCCGTTGCGCTCGCACGGCAGCATCTCGTTGAACCGGGCATTGATGGCCGCAGGCCTCGTCGACTTCGTCCACGTGAGCCGGACGGTCAACCGCAACATTCAAGAGCTCACCTATAGGCCGACCCTGCATGGTGCCGTTTCATCGACACGAAGCTGAATACTGCTCTCATCCTGGCGGCAGCATGAGCCTGACCGCACTCGCGAGCGAACCACGCGAACCTGACCAAGGCCGAGAGCAAGTATTTG
>JANOVW010000126.1:0-5104 GCA_031417575.1 Rhodoferax sp.
AGGACCAACGGTAGCCCCGCCTCCCGGACCCGTCCGGCTTAGGCCTCTATACGGCCAACATAGTTGTCGTTAACCGGCCAAGGTAATTGTCGTCAACCATTAGGCACGGTGTTGCTTGGCAACTGGTACGCCACAGTCTTGTTCTGGAAGCCACAGGTTGCCCTTCTGGTGAATGAAAAAACGCTGCTGCCCGTGCTGATGCCATTGGCTCCAGCGACAGACTTGGCAATGCGCTTTCCTGAGCATCTGGCTGGTGTTTTGGTTGCTCATGGGATGCCCGAGCAGTTCATAGAACATGAGCTTGCGCAGATGAATGATGTCCATTACGCCAAGACTTCAAATCGCAGCGTGGTTGGCATCATCAATCAGTTTGCTTACCAGGCCGCAGGCTACCGCGAGCACCCTGAAACGAAGGACCTGCTGGCGCTGTCAATGAAGCTTTCTGAAACACCGTGCAGTCCGTTGTACAAAAGTGCTGTTTCACCTGATCGTGAATTGAAACGGCTGGCGCTGGGTTTGGCAACCTGAAGCACTGGAAAAGCCGCTGATAATTTTTGAACTTTGCGAACAGGATCGAAGGCAAGTCCAAAATTGCTCACATGCTTGGGCCAGCGGGCCAATCGTCGAATTGGCGGCGAAAATTGCATGCAGTAAAACCACTTGGGCCAAACATGGGCCATAGGTGGGCCATGGATTTCAAGCCACTAATCACACGATGATTGGTCTAAAACCTGTTTGCGACCAAAAATCCGGAAACCGAGCAAAGCCCCAAAAAGACCGATAGTCAAATTTGCTCATAAATAAAGAGCAAAGAACCTAAGAAGGTGGTGCGGCTGGCGGGGATCGAACCCACGACCCTTGGCTTCGGAGGCCAATACTCTATCCACTGAGCTACAGCCGCAACTCGAAAAAACACCAAAAAGACCAATGCTCAAATTCTTGCAAACCGGCTCAATGACGATAGGCTTCGCAGGCTCCATACTCTATCCACTGAGCTACAGCCGCGAGTCTTAAGCGAGCCGCTGATTGTAGGGGTTTTCACAGGGGCGGCGGCTATAATCTGGCCTTGAATTCTGCCTGCTGGCAGTGGCCCCAGGGCTTTAACAGCAGGCCTTTTCACTCTCGCCATTCCCATCACGACCATTTGCCCATCGAAGGTACACCATGAGCGACCACGCGCACGCGAACACCCCAGCACACGAAGAAGACCACACGGGCCCGATCAAAACGCCCAAGCAGTTGCTGCTGGCAGTGTTCTATTTCTTCGTGGTGCCAGTGTTCATCATCATCGCGCTGGTGTATTACGTCGTGTCAGGTGCCAAGCCCGCGGCGGGCACGGTGGATATGGAAAAAACCATTGTGCAGCGCCTGCAAAAAGTGGGTACCGTTGAAATCCGCGATGCCAACCGTGAGCTGAAAAACGGCAAAGCCGTTTATGACGCGCAGTGCACGGCTTGTCACACTGCCGGTGTAGCAGGCGCACCCAAGATGGGTGATGCCGCGCTGTGGGCTCCGCGCATTGCCACCGGTTATGCGGCTCTATTGGCTTCAGCCCTCAAGGGCAAAGGCGCCATGGCAGCCCAAGGCGGTGGTGATTTTGAAGACCTGGAAATTGGCCGCGCCGTGGTCTTCATGGCCAACGCCAGCGGCGGCAAACTCGAAGAACCCAAAGCCGCTGCGCCGGTTGCCGCCGATGGCGCGGCCCCCGCCGCCACGGTTGCAGCAGCCGCAGCGCCAGCCCCCAGCAAGTAAATATTTATTTACCAGAATATATTTAGAAAAATAAGTGCAATTATTGACGTTTTAATTGCACTATAAGCTACGTAATAAATAGCAAATTAGATTGAATTAAATCTAATTATTTTTCTTGTTCTGAATGACAGGGCTTATTTCAAAGCCGTAGGTTTGCGCCAGCGAGGCGCTTTGCACCGTCACCGGCTGCCATTGCCCGGATTCGACCGCGTTGGCAGCCAGTTCCATGTCTTGGGTGTGGACCAGCCCCAAGCCTTGATCTGTTGCCAAATAAACACGGCCCAGTTCGTCCACCAAGCAGCCTTCAACCTGCACCGCTTGCCCTGTATGGGCGTGCACAGCAACCTGCCGCTGTGCGGCCCCAGAACCCGTATCTTTTTCGGAAGTGGTAACCAGCACCTCGGACAAACGCCAAACCCATGGCGCAACCTCCAGCTCCAGATACACCCGCTGCGGCCCGTTTTGAAAAAACCATTGCCCGGCTTCGTCGCTGGCGTAGTTGCGGCCAATGAAATCGATCAGTTTTTCATGTTTGAGCAACGAGCCACGGCTGGCCAGGTTGCCCCCGCGTGCGGCCTGAAACGGCCCGGCTGCCTGGGCCCGGTCATCGCGCATGTACCAATTGCCACGGGCGTCCAGCCCCAGCCAGCCATAACAGTGCGGCACATTGGGCCATTTGGCCATGGCTTGAATGACGACAGGATCCATAGGCGTATTTTGCCTCGCCAGTCGCCCACGGAGGCCGCTCGATGCTTGGGGCAGCCCGGCGCTGCGGATTTTCAGGCTTTGGCGAGCAACCAGCTACCCACCTGCTCTGGCATGGCGCGCAAATGAGCCGGGAAACCCCCTTGGGGAAACCCGACGTGCCCGCCCTGCGCGGGTTGCCACAGGGTTACATGCGAGCCGACACGTCCACTGTGGGCGTTGGCGGCGATGGATGGAAGGCATGCCGCGGGTACAAAGGGGTCATTCAAGGCGTTCACCACCAAGGCCGGAATACGGATTTGTTCGAGGTGTGGTTTGGCCGAGCAGCGCGCCCAATAATCTTCAGTGTTTTTGAAGCCGTGCAGTGGCGCGGTAAAAATATTGTCAAACTGGTACAAATCGGTTGCCTGCGCCAGCGCGTCACGGTCAAACAAGCCCGGATGTTGAGCCAGTTTGCGCAGCGCTTTGGGTTTCATCGAGTTGATGAACATGCGCGTATAAACCAGCCGGTTGAAGCCTTTGCCAATCGCCGCGCCGCTGGCGGCCAAATCGATGGGTGAACAAACACTGGCAACGGCGCTCACAACCTGGCTCGCCTGTTCGCCCATTTCTTGTGCCCAGCGCAGCAAGGCATTTCCGCCCAACGACACTCCCACCGCCACAATGGGGCCCGTGTGGCGTGCGCGCAGGCGCTGCAAGATCCAGCCAATTTCTTCAAAATCACCCGAATGGTAGGCACGCGGTGCCAGGTTCAATTCGCCACTGCAACCGCGAAAGTGCGGTACGCAAAAGGCCAGCTCCCGCTCGCGCGCGAAATCAGCAAACGCCTCGGCATAGTGACTGCGTGATGTGCCTTCCAGCCCGTGAAACAGAACCACCAGCGGACGTTCGGGCACCAAAGGCGCTTGCATGAAATCAACGTCAATAAAGTCGGCATCAGGCGTGACCCAGCGCTCACGCTGGTAGACCGGTGCTTTGCCTTCAAAGCGATTCGATCGAAGCGCGCTCCAGATGGTTTGCAAATTGCCGCCTGGCAGCCACCACGGCGCAGCGTAGGTGAAAGCGTTCATGGTTAAAGCCCAATTTCCCGCCGGGCCGCCCCAAGGGTTCTCGAAGAGCGGCGAAGCCAAATTAGCCCCCTCGGGGGGCAGCGACCCGTGAAACGGTGGAGCGTGGGGGCCATTCTTCTAGTGCAACACGGGCGGCACTTCAAACGCTTCAAGTGCCTGGTTTTGCGTGCCGGGGCTGGCGTGGTGCAACACCAGCCGCCAGCCCTGGCCCGTGCGGTGGTAGACGTTGGTGGCCACTACCCAGGCCTGCATCGGGCCGTCGCCGGTGAGCACGTCAATGCGTTCAAGCACGCTGTGCACCACGCTGGTGACGCTTTCAACACGCCGCACGTTCATGAGTTTGATTTGCACACTGCTTTGATTGAACAGCGCCTCAAACGCAGCGCGAATGGCGCCAACACCAACAAGCCGGGGCCCGCCGGGATGCACGCACACCACATCGTCTTCATCAGCCCAGCAGGCCATGAGCTTTTCAAGATCGCTTTTTTGAAGGGCTTCATAAAAGGCCGCTTCAACATCGTCGGCGCTTCCGCCAACGACGGCTGCAGAGGGTTTGGATCGGGGCATGGAAAATGGGAAATGGGACACCGGCCATTGTGCCTGCTCTTGAAATTTCAGGGAACACAGGCATATCGTACTTGTAGCGCTTCGACTGTGCTAATGTGCCAACTCTTGAGCCGACGCTTATTCGCGAACGCACACAGACTGTTTTTAAATTGGAGAACGCCATGGGTCCCTGGATGAAATCGATGACTACGCGTGTGGCCAGCTTGGCTGCTCTGGTGTCAGCCTTGTTGCTGGCCACAACACTCACGGGCTGTGGGTACAACGATTTTCAGCGTCTGGATGAAACCACCAAATCGGCCTGGAGCGAGGTGTTGAACCAGTACCAGCGCCGCGCCGACCTGGTGCCCAATATTGTTGCCACGGTCAAGGGTGAAGCCGCTTTTGAACAAGACACCTTGACCAAGGTGATTGAAGCGCGGGCCAAGGCCACGTCGATCCAGGTCACCCCGGAAACGTTGAACAACCCGGAAGCTTTCAAAAAGTTCCAGGCTGCCCAAGGCGAACTGGGTAGCGCCTTGAGCCGCTTGATGGTGGTTTCAGAAAGATACCCTGATTTGAAAGCCAACCAGGGCTTCAGGGACTTGCGCGTTCAACTGGAAGGCACCGAAAACCGCATCACGGTGGCCCGCAATCGTTATATCCAGAGCGTGCAAGACTACAACGTGCTGACCCGCAGTTTCCCCAGCAATCTGACCGCCA
This sequence comes from Rhodoferax sp., assembly GCA_031417575.1. GTDB lineage: Bacteria > Pseudomonadota > Gammaproteobacteria > Burkholderiales > Burkholderiaceae_C > JANYCG01. The sequence goes on from JANOVW010000126.1 coordinate 4,794, forward strand.
TGGTGTTCAGTTATGCCGTCAAGCCGAGCTTTGCCGTTCAAAACGAAGCGGCTATCAGTGCGCCGCCCACGGTCGACTTCAACAAGAAGTAATCGCCCGCACACCCGGATTGCTCCGTTGAACCAACGCAACTCACCATGACCGCGTTGATGGTTCGTGTGTCGGATGTGACCGAACTGCTTTCCAATTCCTTCATGCGGCTTCGCACCGGGTTGGGGCGAGCCCCCCAGTTTGGCTACCTGATCTTGGCAGCCTTGCTGGCGGTGACGAGTATGAGGGTCGGGGCTGCAGACGTGTTACCAATACCCGCC
>JANOVW010000127.1:0-3933 GCA_031417575.1 Rhodoferax sp.
CAGCGGGTCGGCCAACAAGTCCCAGGCTTTTTTGGGCGGTGCATTGGCCGGGGTAACCACGGGCGGCATTTCTACGGTGTGGCGCACCCACCACCAAGTAGCCAGGGGCAGGCAGGCGAGAAACAAAAACGCACCGCGAAACCCGTTTAAATCGGCTGGTTGGCCATCCATCCAAACACCCACATGGTCGATGAGCAAACCCGCTGCTACCGGGCCGATGAAATTGGAAACCGCAGGCCCCACCGACAGCCAGCTGAACACGGTTTTGAGTTCCACCGGGTCGCGCGCCGCGCGGCCCACATGGCGCTGCATCGAGATGGACGCCACGCCCGTGGCGCCGCCGGTCATCATGGCGCTGAAACACAACACCGGGAAGACGGGGAACAGCGCGGCCAAAGCCGTGCCGCACACCGCAGCCACCACCGCATAACCGACCGGTTTTTTCAGACCATTGCGGTCGGCAAACCGGCCCGCTGGCAACGACAAAAAAACCTGAGTCAGCGCAAACAAGGCCAGTAAAAAACCCACCGCCGCCGGGCTGAAGCCTTCGCGCAGCGCCAGCAGAGGTGCCGCCATGCGCAGGCCAGCCATGCTGGCGTGCAGGCAAATGTGGCCTGCGATCAGACGGGCCAGTGGCCAGCCGGATGGCGCCCGGTGGCCCTCAGCGTTCATGGGTGGGCATCAGCCTTCGTCCGCTTCACGGTCGGGGGCTTTGTCCAGCGGCAGCAGGGCCTGCGATTGCGCATCGGGCAGCGCATCGACCTTGCGCAAGGCGCGGTCGATAGCGCGGCCGCGTTGCTCGGCGCTGTCGATGGTGTTCAACACCGTTTGCGCCTGAGTTTTAACCTTGGCCAATACGTCGCCGAATTTGCTGAATTCTGTTTTGACGGCACCCAGCACCTGCCACACTTCGCTGCTGCGTTTCTCCAGCGCGAGGGTTCTGAAGCCCATTTGCAAGCTACTCAACATGGCCAGCAATGTGGTGGGCCCAGCCAGGGTGATGCGGTGGTCGCGCTGCAGGGCTTCCATCAGGCCGGGGCGGCGCAGCACTTCGGCGTACAAGCCTTCCGAAGGCAAAAACAAAATGGCGAAATCGGTTGTGTGCGGTGGCTCAATGTATTTTTCGGCGATGGATTTGGCCTCCAGCCGAATGCGCCCTTCAAGGGCCTTGCCGGCGGCTTCAGCTGCCAGGGCATCGGCGCGGCCTTGCGCATCGAGCAGGCGTTCGTAGTCTTCGTTGGGGAATTTCGCATCAATGGGCAGCCACAGCGGTTGGCCGCTATCGGACTTGCCGGGCAGCTTGATGGCGAAATCGACCACGTTTTTGCCGTTGGGGCGGGTGGCGACTTGCGCGGCGTATTGATCGGGTACGAAGACTTGTTCCAACAGCGCGGCCAACTGCGCTTCGCCAAACATGCCGCGGGTTTTGACATTGGTGAGCAGGTGCTTCAAATCACCCACGCCTTGCGCCAAGGTTTGCATTTCACCCAGGCCTTTGTGCACCTGCTCCAGCCTGTCGGCCACCTGTTTGAAGCTTTCGCCCAAGCGGGTTTGCAGCGTGGCTTGCAGTTTTTCATCCACCGTGGCACGCATTTCTTCCAGCTTGGCGGCGTTAGTGGTTTGCAACTGGGCGAGTTGCTTTTCAAGTGTTTCGCGCACTTCATTCAAGCGCCGGGCGTTGGCCTCAGACAGGCCCGATATTTGCGCGTTCAGGGTGTCCGACAAACTCTTTTGCAACACCGCCAGTTGTTGCCCAAAGCCGCTGATCTGCACATTGAGCGTATCGGTCAGGCTCTTTTGCAACAGCGTGAGTTGCTGGCCAAAGGCATCGATCTGGGTGTTTTGCGTGCGGGTGGCTTCAGCGCCTTGGGCCACCAGGGTTTGCTGAAAATTGGCAAAGGTTTGCGTGAGTTCTTGGCGGCCGCCGCGGGCCGAGTTGTCAATAGCCAGGCGCAACTCACGCTCGACCCGATCGACTCTCTCATGGCCACGCTCTTGGGCGCCTTGCAGCGCGGCCTGCGAGGCGGTGATCTGGCTTAACACCAGCAAGGTAGCCTGGTGTTGCTCCAGCCGCTCTTGGCGCTCGGCTGTTGCATCGCCCGAACGTCGATAGGAAAGCCACACTAACCACAACAATCCCAGCAGCGCGAACAGGTTTAAAAGGGCCAGCAGGCCCATCTTCAAACCGGCCCAACTGGCGGTATCAGGCAAAGGCGTAATCCCGTGCGCCAATGCGGGCCTTCGCGGCCATGTATTCGCGCTTGATGCGGGCCACGTAGTCGACGGTGGTCATCACCTGCTCCATCACGCTGATACCCTGGCCACAACCCCAGATGTCTTTCCAGGCTTTGGCTTTTGAACCTTCACCCGTGGCGAAATTCATGGTTTTTACGTCGCCCTCGGGCAGATTGTCGGGGTCCATGCCGGCGTTGCGGATGCTGGGTGCCAGGTAATTGCCGTGCACGCCGGTGAACAAGCTGCTGTAGACGATGTCGTCTGAATTGGCATCGACCACGGCCTGTTTGTGGGCATCGGTGGCGCGGGCTTCTTCGGTGGCAATGAAGGCCGAGCCGATGTAGCCAAAATCGGCCCCCATGGCTTGAGCGGCCAACACGGCATCACCTGTGGCAATGGAACCCGACAAGGCAATCGGGCCATCAAACCAGGCGCGAATTTCCTGCACCAGGGCAAACGGGCTTTTAACGCCGGCATGGCCACCGGCTCCGGCCGCTACGGCGATCAGGCCGTCGGCGCCTTTTTCAATCGCTTTGCGGGCGTGTTTGTTGTTGATGACGTCATGCAGCACCACGCCACCGTAGCTGTGGGCGGCGGCATTGATGTCTTCGCGCGCGCCCAGGCTGGTAATGATGATCGGCACCTTGTACTTGACGCACAAGGCCATGTCGTGCGCCAGGCGGTCATTGCTTTTGTGCACGATCTGGTTGATGGCGAATGGCGCTGCGGGTGTGGCCGGATGGGCCTCGTTCCAGGCGGCCAGGGTTTCGGTGATCTCGATCAGCCACTGCTCCAGCTGTTCAGCCGGGCGGGCATTGAGCGCAGGCATAGAGCCCACCACACCGGCAATGCATTGGGCAATGACCAGCTTGGGGGTGCTGATGATAAACAGGGGGGCACCGATGATGGGCAGGGGAAGGCTATTCAAAACGCCGGGCAACTTGGACATTCAGTCTCCAATAATTACTTACACAAATAAATCAAAATTAAAAACAGCGATTGTTATCGTTCTAATTGCACAATCAGCTACTTTAAAGATAACAAATAATAGAAAAATTAATACATTAATTCAACCAAAATTAAAATAAATAGATCAATTCAGTGGGCTGCGCAATTACTGGCAGTTGCATGAAATGACCCTGGGGTTGCGGCCATTTGCCCCCCCCGCTAGAACGCTTCCAGCGCCATCGCCGTCACGCTCTCTGCGCCTTCCACAATGCTGTCGCGCACGCCGGGTGCCTTGCTCAATAAGTGATCGGCGTAAAACCGCGCGGTGATCACTTTGGCCTGCATGAAGGCTACCTCGTGGCCCGCCTTGATTTGCGCCTGCGCAACCAACAGAGAGCGCGCCAATTGCCAGCCCGCCATCAGATTGCCGGCCAACATCAAATACGGCACACTGCCGGCAAAAACGGCATTTGGCGCGGCTTTGGTGTTGCCCGCAATGAAGTTGACCACATCCACATAAGCGAGCCGCGCCGCCTTGAGGCGCTTGGCCACGGCCAGTGCATCGGCGGTGCCGCTTTGCAGCAAATCGGCTTCGGTGGTTTCAATCTGCGCCGCAAGGGCCAGTGCCGTTTTGCCGCCATCACGCGCGGTTTTGCGCCCCACCAGGTCATTCGCCTGAATGGCGGTGGTGCCTTCGTAAATCGTCAAAATTTTCGCGTCGCGGTAATACTGGGCCGCACCGGTTTCTTC
>JANOVW010000128.1:0-3585 GCA_031417575.1 Rhodoferax sp.
CAATGTGTTTTTGGTAGGCCAGCACATGCTGCAATTCGCCATCACGGGGCAGGCCGCAGCGCCCATGCCAGACCGCATCTCGGCCTGGGCGGTGTACGACGTGTTCACGGTCAAAAACGGCGAACAAATCTTTTTGAGCGCCGTCAGTGATGCGCAATGGTCGGTGTTTTGCGACATGTTGGGCTTTGCCGATTTGAAAGCCGACCCGCGTTACGCCAACAACAATATGCGGGTCAGTCTGCGGGCCGAACTGTTGCCGGTGCTGCGCGAGCGGCTGGCTCTTTACACCGCGGCAGAACTCACGGTGCTGTTTGAAAAAAACGCCTTGCCATTTGCACCGATCCGCAAGCCCGAGGAACTGTATGACGATGAACACCTGCTGGCTACCGGCGGCTTGGCCGACATCACCCTGACCGATGGCGCCAAAGCCGGCCAAACCGCCAAGACCACTTTGTTCCCCTTCACGATGGGGGGGACCCGGTTGGGTGTGCGCCTGCAGCCTCCGCGCATGGGTGAACACACGCGTGAGCTGCTGGCCAGTTTGGATTACACCAGCGCGCAAGTCGATGCCTTGTATGCCTCGGCTGCCGTAGCCTGACACGATGCGTTATTTCGCTTTTCCAATTAAAACCATAACGAAGAGACCTATATGAACCCATCCGATTCCCTTTCTGATGCGCGCGTGCGCATCAGCCGCCGTCAACTTGTCACCTTCCTGGGAGCCATTGGCCTGGGTGATGTGGCTTTGGCCCAATCCGACAAACCGGTCAAATTCATATTGCCGGTTTCGGCAGGTTCGGGTGTGGATGGCATTGCCCGCGCGGCAAGTAACCAATTGGCCAAAGCCTTGGGGCAGGGCGTGGTGATTGAAAACCAGCCCGGCGCGGGTGGCGTGGTGGGCACCGCGGCGATGATCAAATCTGCGCCCGATGGTCAGACCCTGAGCATGGTCTCCAACAACCACGTGATCTACCCCAGCGTGCTCAAGTCGGTGCCGTTTGACCCGGTGGCCGACATCACGCCCATCACCATCATTGGTGCCACGCCAATGGTGCTGGTGGTCAACCCGAAAGTGCCCGCCAAAACGCTGCAGGAGTTTGCGGCCTTGCTCAAGGCCAGCCCTGGCAAATACAACTATGCCTCCAGCGGAAACGGCACCATCCTGCACTTGGCGGCGGAGATGTTCAAGGACGTCAGTGGCACCTTCTCAACCCACATTCCGTATCGCGGCTTTGGCCCCATGTTGCAAGACATCATCAGTGGTCAGGTCGATTGGGGCGTAGGTGCCTTGCCCGCTGTGGCCGGTCAGGTCAAGGCGGGCAATCTGCGCGCGCTGTGTGTGTCGTCGCCCGCGCGCATTGCGGCTGCGCCCGAGATTCCAACCTCTGCGGAAGGTGGTTTCCCGAAGTATCTGGTGGAAGGCTGGTTCGCCGCTGTTGGCCCCAAAGGCCTCACCGCCGACCAGGTGAAACGCCTGCATGCCGCGTTTGTCGCAGCCTTCGCCACTGCGGAGGTCAAAGAGTCGATGGCCAAACAGGGCAACACCATCAGCATCACATCGCCCGAAGTGGCGTTGGCCCACTTCAAGACCGAGCTGGTGAAGTATGCGGCACTGGTGAAGAAGGCGGGCGTGGTGCCGCAGTAACAAAAGGCCCGATCGTCTGAGATGTGGCTGGCGCAGATCTAAACCGGGCAGGCCACCAGAACATCCACTCGACCTGCAAGACGACCCGGATCGCTTGGTACGCCGCGCTGCAAAAAATGATTCAGTCGAATCGCCCCGCTTGCGTGTCCAAAAAGAACCGGGTTTGCCTTTTTGGGCTATTCTTGTTCATCCCTTGCCTGTGAGTGAACCAACATGAAACAAGTTATTGACATCGGTCTGCCCGCCCTGAAGCAGCCGTTTTCCTGGGCTGTCAAAGGGTCGGGCCAAATGCTGTTCACCGCGCATGGCCCGGTGCGCAAAGACGGCACCATCGACACCGGCAACATTGAAGCGCAGGCGAGGTTAACCTTTGAAAACCTGCAAATGGCTGTGCAAGCGGCAGGTGGCACCATGAGCGACGTGTGCCAGGTGCTGATCTACATGACCGACGTGAAAGACATGCCCGCTATTGACGCGGTTTACCGTGAGTTTTTCAGCGCGCCGTACCCCAACCGCTCCAGTGCTGCAGTCGCTGCATTGGTGGTTTCAGGGATGAAACTGGAGATAGTGGCTTACGCTATGGTCACCTCTTGATTCCGTGGCTAGACTTGCCGGACTGCTTTTTCCCTCGAATTCACCGGAGCGCCAGATGAAACACCTTCGCCGAAATATTCTTGCCCAGCTCACCCGTGGCCTGTTGGCTGGCGGTATCGCGCTGCTGGCGCTGGCTGGGGGCACGGCCCACGCCCAAGCCTATCCCAGCAAGACGGTGACGATTGTGGTGTCTTACCCGCCCGGTGGCGACACCGACGCACTGGCCCGTGTGTTTGCCGAAAAACTGGCGCTTAAATTTGGCCAGCCGGTGGTGGTAGAGAACAAACCGGGTGCCAGCGGCACGATTGGCAACGCCTTCGTTGCCAAGGCTGCGGCTGACGGTCACACCCTGCTGTTCACCCCCAACACCATTTCGACTGCCACCTTGGTGCTCAAAGCGGGTACCGGCGTGCAGTACGATGTGCTCAACGACTTCACGCCGGTGTTTCTGGCCGGCAGCCAGTCGCTGTTCTTGGTGGTTAACACGGGCGCTGGCGTCAAAAACGTCGGCGAGCTGGTGGCTGCCGCCAAGGCCGACAAAATCAAAACCTACGGCAGCCCCGGCAGCGGTTCGCCCATGCACATTTTGGGGGCCATGTTCAACAAGTCAGCCGGGGTAGACATCAAGCAGGTGCCTTACCGCGGCAGCGGCCCGGCCGTGGTCGATTTGCTGGGTGGCCACATCCCCTTCATGTACACCACCTTGGGCCCGGTGGCGCAACACATTGCCAGCGGCAAACTGGCAGTATTGGCGGTGGCCGACCCTCAGCGCAGCAGCTTGGCCCCCACCGTGCCGACCTTGCAAGAGCTTGGCTACAAAGATTCCGACGTGGGTGCCTGGCAAGGCTTTTTGGGCCCCAAAGGCATGCCCGCCGACGTGGTTGCTACGCTGAATCGCCACTTCAACGACATTTTGAAAACCCCCGAAGTGCAAGATCGCGTGGCCAAAATTTACCTGGTCCCCACGGGTGGCGAAGCTGCCGCCATCGGTCGCATCAACGCTGCCGACCACGTGAAGTACGGCAAGGTCATCAAAGACCTGGGCATCCAGGCCGACTGATTTTGTTACGCGTTTTACGGGGTCTGAGACCCGAATATTTATTTTTACAGACTTGTTGATAAAAATAAGGGGCCTGATTCACGTTTTAATTGCACAAAAAGCTTCTTTAAATATAGTAATAATGGGTTATTTTTAGTCTAAACTTAGATACATTTAAAAGCATTTTACTAAATTCAACTAAAAAAAGTATTCAAGTCTCATTGCCTGATAACGATGGAAATATTGAGGTTTTTACTGTTACAAAACTAATAAACAAATCTGAAATAAAATCGCCATCAAACCAAGA
>JANOVW010000129.1:0-3228 GCA_031417575.1 Rhodoferax sp.
GCCGAGCAAGACGATGTACACAACGGCTCGGTGTTCCACCCGGCCACCGTGGTGTTTCCTGTTGCTTTGGCGCTTACGCAGGCATTGGGCAAAAGCGGCAAGGATTTGCTTACAGCGGCAGTGGCCGGCTATGAAGTGGGCATTCGGGTGGGTGAGTTTTTGGGGCGCTCGCATTACAAGGTGTTTCACACCACGGGGACGGCAGGCACCGTGGCTGCCGCGGCGACGGCCGGTCATTTATTGGGTCTGGATGCAAGCCAAATGCTGCATGCCTTTGGCTCTGCAGGCACACAAACGGGCGGCCTGTGGGAGTTTTTGCGTACCGGCGCAGACTCCAAACAACTGCACACGGCTCATGCAGCTTCTACCGGGCTGTTGTCGGCCCAGTTGGCGGCTGATGGGTTCACAGGTGCAGCGCAAATCTTCGAGGGTGCGCAGGGTATGGCCGCGGGCATGTCGTCCGATGCAGACCCGGCCAAACTGGTCGACCGTTTGGGCGTGCGCTGGGCTACGGCTGAAACCTCTTTCAAATACCACGCGTGTTGTCGGCATACCCATCCAGCGGCAGACGCGCTGCTTCAGGTGATGCAGGCGCACCAGCTGAAACCGCAAGACATTGCTGGCGTCGTCACCCACGTACACCAGGGCGCAATTGACGTCTTGGGGCCGGTGGTCAACCCGGCGAATGTGCACCAAAGCAAGTTTTCCATGAGCACCACGCTGGCGCTGGCCGCACGCTTCGGGTACGCCGGCCTGAATGAATTTGACCAGCACTTCAACGCGCCAGAAACCATTGCCTTGTGTAATGCGGTTTCCATGCAACTCGACGCGGAAGTAGACGCAGCCTACCCGCAGCGCTGGATCGGCAAAGTAACCGTCACCACGAAAGATGGTCGAAGCCTGTCAGGCCGCGTCGATGAACCCAAGGGTGACCCCGGCAACACATTAAGCCGTGAAGAAATCACCGCCAAAGCCACGCGTTTGGCCGCCTGGAGTAACGCCGCCAATCCGTCAGAGATGAAGCTCGCACTCGAGCGCCTCTGGAGCATTTCCTATTTGGGTCAGGTCACACGGCTGCTGGGGCCCTCTTTGGGGTAACAAAAGGGTATCTGCGGATGGTTGGAAGTGCCGTAAGAGGTCACACTGGAGCATCCGTTTTTTTTATTTTTCAGGAGTCTTTCATGACAAAGTTCAGGTTCAACCGGGTTCTCAAATCAATCAGTGTCGGCCTGGTAATGCTGGCCGGTGCGTCAGTTACCACCATCGCATTTGCGCAGGCGGCCTACCCCGGTGATAAATCCATTTCACTGATGATTCCTTTTGCGGCAGGCGGACCTACTGACATTCTGGCCCGTATGATGGCCGTGCCGATGAGCAAATCGCTGGGTGGCAGCGTGGTGGTTGAAAACGCGGTAGGCGCGGGCGGCACCATAGGCGCCACCAAAGCAGCACGGGCAGCGCCCACCGGGCACACCCTGTTTTTGCATCACATGGGCATGGCAACTGCACCGGCGTTGTACAAAAAGCTCCAGTTCGACCCCTTGAAAGATTTCGAATACATCGGCCAGGTGGTCGATGTGCCCATGACATTGCTGGCCCGCAAAGATTTTCCGGCCACCACGTTTGCCGAGCTGTCGGCTTATGTCAAGATCAACAAAGACAAAGTCTCATTGGCCAATGCTGGCCTGGGTGCGGTTTCGCATTTGTGCGGCTTGTTGTTCATGTCTAGCCTGGGCACAGACCTTACCACCGTACCGTTCAGTGGCACTGGCCCGGCGATGAATGCCTTGCTGGGCAGCCAGGTTGATTTGTTGTGTGACCAAACAACCACCACCGTACCGCTCATCAAAGACGGCCGTGTCAAGGTGTTTGGCGTCACCACGCTGACCCGCCTGCCAGCCCTGCCCAATGTGCCCACGTTGGATGAGCAAGGGCTCAAGGGGTTTGAAGTCAAGGTGTGGCACGGGTTGTACGCGCCAAAAGGCACACCGCCAGCCGTGCTGGACCGCGTGGGTGTTGCATTGCGTGCAGCCATGGCAGACCCGATGGTCAAACAACGGTTGTCTGAACTCAATGCCGATATTGTTCCGGTTGAGAAAATGACGCCGGCCGGGCTGAAAACATTCCTCGAATCCGAGATCGCCAAGTGGGCACCGGTCATCAAAAAAGCGGGCATATACGCGGACTAAACCAGGGTCTACTGCGGGCAGCAATTGCAAAAGACCGGCTGGTGTAAGAAAATTGACTTTGTGTCTGATTTTTTTGGCAATAACTTGCGATAAACACAAACCATGGGAGTGGGGATGACTAACTTGTTGAATTCGTCGGTCGTTAAATTCGGTGCGGCCGTCGCCTTGGCGTTGGTCAGCCTGGGCGCTTTGGGGCAAGACAAATGGGTGATTGGCCAATCCGCACCGCTCACCGGTGGCAACGCCCGTTTCGGCAAAGACATCCAGGAAGGGGCCAAAGCCTACTTTGACATGGTCAATGCCAATGGTGGCGTGCAGGGCAAATCGATCGAATTGCTGAGCATCGACGACAAAAACGACCGCAAAGTAGCCGGTACAAACACCAAAACGCTGCTGGAAAACAAAAACCTGTTGGCGTTGTTTGGTTATGCCTCTGCCACGTTGAGCCTGGATGCCATTCCGCAGGCACAAGAGAAAGAAGTGGCCTTTTTTGCACCGTTTTCCGGGGCCAACCCGGTGCGGGTCAAAAACCCTGTGCTGTTTACAGCCCGCGCGTCCTATGGTGAAGAGATGGAGAAAATTCTCAATTTCTGGACCAGCTTGGGTTTCAAACAAGTCACCGTGTTGCACTACGACGACGAAGTCGGTAAACAGAACCTGGCCGTCGTCAGCGACTATCTGAAAAAGATCAACCTGCAACCCAAAGCTTACCCGCTCAAGCGCAATGCGGTGATCAGCGCGGCGGATGTGGACGGCCTATTGGCGCAGCAACCCGAGGTCATTTTGAACACGGTGTTGTCGGGTGCGTTGGCGGCTGTGCAAAAAGACCTCATTGCCCGGGGTCGCATGGTGCCTATCTCCAGCATTTCGTTTATTGGCGCCGACCAGTTTGTCAAAGCGGTTGGCGAGGCCGGTGCGGGCGTATCTATCTCGCAGGTGGTGCCCAACCCGAACGCGCAAATTCCGGTGGTTCGCGAATGTGCCAAAGCGCTAGACGTTTCGGGGGTCAAAACCCCCATGAATACCACCCATCTTGAAG
>JANOVW010000130.1:0-1860 GCA_031417575.1 Rhodoferax sp.
CATTCCGCCAGAAATCTGGCTGGGCATCAAATCACGCGCACCGCGCAGGCCCACTGCGCCCAGCTTCATCAGCACAATGTCGCGAATCAGTGCTTCTGCCAAATCGGTGTGCTCCCGCAACGGAAAAGCCACGTTGTCAAATACACTCAAATCGGTGAACAAGGCCCCAAACTGGAACAACATGCCCATGCGCCGACGCGCAGCGTACAGCCCGGCTTCGTTGAGTTTGCCGATGTCTTGAGCGGCAGCCGTATCGCCACCTTCACCGATGCCCGCCCCAACTCCCGAAGGCCGCGCCAGCAGCAATTCACCCGATTGCGCCCGGTACTGACCGCCAATCAGGCGCAACACCGTGGTTTTGCCGCCGCCCGATGCGCCCATTAACGCTGTCACTTTGCCGCGCGGAACACTCAGCGAAATGCCATCGAGGATGACCCGGTCACCGTAACCGAAGGTCAGGTTGTTGAGTTGGACAAGCGGCGAATCGGAATGGGTGGGCATGAAAGCAATGAAAAGGCCGGAACGGATCCGGCCTTTGATGATAAGTGATGCCAGTGTCGGGCGTATTACCTCGGCAACTCGCTCGCCCCCATCAAAAACTCATCCACCGCCCGCGCCGCTTGGCGGCCTTCGCGGATGGCCCAGACGACGAGTGACTGGCCACGGCGCATGTCACCAGCGGCGAACACGCCTTTGACATTGGTGGCGTAACCGCCCTGCGTTTCGGTGTGGGCTTTGGCATTGCCCCGCGCGTCTTTGTCGACGCCGAAGGCATCCAGCACGGTGCCAATGGGGTTGGTGAAACCCATGGCCAGCAACACCAGATCAGCTTGGAGGATTTGTTCGCTGCCTTTGACTTCGGTCAGTTTGCCGTCTTTCATTTCGACGCGCACGGTTTTCAGGCCCGTCACTTTGCCTGATTTTCCGTCTTTGCCGTCGCCGATGAATTCTTGCGTGGAAATGGCGAAATCGCGCACGCACCCTTCATCGTGGCTGGAGCTGGTGCGCAGTTTGATCGGCCAGTAGGGCCAGGTCATGGGTCGGTTTTCTTCGAGGGGTGGCTGGGGCATCACCTCGAACTGGGTGACGCTGGCCGCGCCATGGCGGTTGCTGGTGCCCACACAATCGCTGCCGGTGTCGCCACCACCGATGACGATGACGTGTTTGCCGTCTGCACGCAGCTGGTTTTTGAGCTTGTCACCCGCGTTGATTTTGTTTTGCTGTGGCAAAAATTCCATCGCGAAATGGATGCCTTCGAGCTCGCGGCCAGGCACTGGCAAATCGCGCGATTGTTCTGCGCCACCGGTCAGCAGCACGGCATCGAAATCTTTTTGCAACTGTGCCGGGGTGATGGTTTCTTTGGCCCAGTTGGTCACTTTGGAACCCTTGGGAAGTTCACCCACCATCACGCCGCAGCGGAAGGTGACACCTTCTAGCGCCATCTGCGCTACGCGCTGGTCGATATGGTGTTTTTCCATCTTGAAATCAGGAATGCCGTAACGCAGCAGCCCACCGACACGGTCGTTTTTCTCAAACAGCGTCACGTCATGGCCCACGCGAGCCAGTTGCTGAGCAGCCGCCATGCCCGCCGGGCCGGAGCCCACGACGGCAATTTTTTTGCCGGTTTTGGCGGTTGGAACCTGTGGCTTGACCCAGCCTTCGGCCCAGGCTCGGTCGATGATGGCGTGTTCGATGGATTTGATGCCCACCGCGTCGTCATTCACGTTCAAGGTGCAGGCCGCCTCACAAGGTGCCGGGCAGATACGGCCTGTGAACTCGGGGAAGTTATTGGTGCTGTGCAGCACGGTGCTGGCGTTTTTCCAGTCGGTGGGGCCGCCACGGTACACCAGCTCATTGAAA
>JANOVW010000131.1:0-3373 GCA_031417575.1 Rhodoferax sp.
GGCCCTGAAACGTTAGGGCACGAAGCTAGTGGGCTGCATAACAGGCCAAACCAGCGGAAACAGCGCATCGTCCATCACCGCGCCATCGGGCAGCCGTTCGCTCAAGCCTGCAAACGGCGGCGAGGTGCGCCAGGGCCGCACGGCGTGGCGGGCATCGTCGCCCAAATACCGGGCCGAAAACACGCGCCTGCGGCCTTGCGGCCCCACACCGCTGCTGGCATGCAGGCTGAGCATGTGGAAAGCCACCGCATCACCGGGCTGCAAGGCCCAGGCGAGTTGCCTGAACTGGCCCGGCCTTTCACCCGTGTAGCCCGTGTTGGCGTCAATATCGGGCAACTCGGCCAAGCTGCCTTCAGGAAACCACTTGGCCTGGCTATCCCGGAAGGTACGCGGCATGTACCAGGTGCCGGCGTGGGAACCGGCCACCAGGCGCAGGGTGGATTCCAGTGGAACCGGGTCAACCGGAATCCAGAAACTCACATTCTGCCGCCCGCTGACGTTGTAATACGGCTGGTCTTGGTGCCACGGCGTGGGCTGGCGCGTGCCCGGTTCTTTGACCAACAGGTGGTCATGGTAGAGGCGCACCGTCTGGCTTTGCATCAGTTGCGCGGCCACTTCAGGCAAGGCCGACCGGGTCATCACCTCGCGGTAAAACGGGTTGCTTTGCCAGGTGCAAAAGTCTTCGATGAACTGGCCGGGGTCATCGGCCTGGCTGGCAATTAGCTTCAACGGGCTGGGGTGGGCCAGGTTGTGTTCGATGCCTTGGGCCAACTGGTTCACTTCGGCGGCGGTCAGCAAGCCGCGCAGAACCACGGCCCCGTCGCGGGCAAAATCGGCGATGGTGGCGTCGTCCAGTAGCGGCATGCGGTTCATGGGGCGGCCTCGCTTTGATGCGTCTTCCCGGTCTTGCCCGGACCTACCCCACCCAGCGCCGCGCGTTGTGCCACAACTGCATCCAGGGGCTGTGGTCGTCCGGGTTTGCGGGCGTCCAGCTCATCTGGATGTTGCGGAACACGCGCTCGGGGTGCGGCATCATCGCGGTAAAGCGGCCGTCTGCGGTGGTGACGGCAGTGAGGCCGCCGGGGCTGCCATTGGGGTTGAAGGGGTAGGCATCGGTAGGGGCGCCGTGGTTGTCGGTGAATCGCATGGCGGCGATGACCTGGCCGGGGTTGCCGCGCCCGCCTTTGCCGGGCTCGAAATTGGCAAACCCTTCACCGTGGGCCACGGCAATCGGCAGGCGGCTACCGCTCATGCCCTGCAAAAAGAGCGACGGTGATTCCAGAATTTCAACCAAGCTGAGGCGGGCTTCAAAACGTTCGCTCTGGTTGGTGGTGAAACGCGGCCAGTGCTCGGCGCCAGGAATGATATTGGCCAGCTCAGCGAACATTTGGCAGCCGTTGCACACGCCCAAACCAAAGGTGTCGGGCCGGGCAAAAAAGCGGCTGAACTGGTCTGCCAACGCGTTGTTGAAGGTGATGGAACGCGCCCAGCCAATGCCAGCGCCCAACGTGTCGCCGTAGCTGAAGCCGCCGCAGGCGACCACACCCTGAAAATCTTGCAGGTTGGCGCGGCCGGTTTGCAGGTCGGTCATGTGCACGTCAAAGGCCTCAAAGCCGGCTTGGGTGAAGGCATAGGCCATTTCCACATGGGAGTTGACACCTTGTTCGCGCAACACCGCGACTCTTGGACGTTGATTTTGCAAAAATACGGGTGATTTAAGAGGTAATTTTGATACCAATTCAGTAGCTGATTGTGCAATTGATACGTAAATAACGGCCTCAATTTCTTTAGATGTATTACTAAATATAGATAAACCGGGGTCAGCGGGGTCTCCGGCGGCGGCGTGTTCGGCATTGGCGCAGGCCGGGTTGTCGCGCCGTTGGCAGATTTGCCAGCTCACGCTGTCCCACACCTGATGCAAATCTTGCAGCTTGGCGCTGAATACAGCTTTGGCATCGCGCCATACCTGCACCTCACCCACACCGGTCGCCATGCCTGAAGCCTGGGCGGCACTGGTGGGCCGGGTTTTACCCACAAAATGGCTGAAGGCGCTCAAGGAATGCTGACGCAGGATTTGCATCACGGCGTTGCGCTCGCTGGTTTTGACTTGCAGCAACACGCCCAGCTCCTCATTGAACAAGGCCTGCAAGGTGAGTTCTTCACGCCGGGCGCTTACTTGGGCCGCCCAGTTTTTGCTGTCACCCACTTCGGCCCGGCTGTCGCGAATACCGTCGCCCTGGGTGATGAGCATGTCCACGTTCAGCGCTACGCCGACCTGCCCGGCAAAGGCCATCTCGCAAGCGGCGGCAAACAGGCCGCCGTCGCTGCGGTCATGGTAAGCCAGCAGTTTGCCTTCGGCACGCAATAGGTTCACCGCATGGACCAGGTTCACCAGATCATGCGGGTTGTCCAGATCCGGCACGACATCGCCCACCTGATTCAAGGTTTGAGCCAGGATGCTGCCCGCCATGCGATGCTGGCCGCGGCCCAAATCGACCAAAACCAGCGTGGTGTCGGCTTCGTCGCGGTTGAGCTGCGGTGTGAGGGTACCGCGCACATCGGCCAGCGAGACAAATGCGCTGACGATCAGGCTGACGGGGCTGGTGACTTTTTTGGATTCCGCTAAATTTTCCCGTCTAACGAAGGGCACCTCCCATACGGTTCGCATCGACAGCGAATCTTTGCCGACCGGTATCGAGATGCCCAACGCCGGGCACAGTTCCATGCCCACCGCCTGCACGGTGGCGTACAAGGCGGCGTCTTCACCCGGTTCGCCGCAGGCGGCCATCCAGTTGGCCGACAGTTTGACGCGCTTCAATTCGAACGGCGCGGCCAACAGGTTGGTGATGGCCTCGCCCACGGCCATGCGGCCCGAAGCCGGTGCGTTCACCACGGCCAGTGGCGTGCGTTCGCCCATGCTCATGGCCTCACCCGCAAAGCCCTTGAAATCGGCCAGGGTAACGGCGCAATCGGCCACCGGCACTTGCCAGGGGCCCACCATCTGGTCGCGGTGTGTGAGGCCACCCACGGTTCGGTCGCCAATGGTGATGAGAAACCGTTTGGAGGCCACCGTGGGATGGCTCAGAACGGCGATGGCCGCTTTTTGAAGTTCAACACCGGTGAGGTCGAGTGGTTTGAAGTTGCGCTGAACCGTTTTCACGTCACGCAGCATTTTGGGCGGCTTGCCCAGCAGTACGCTCATGGGCATCTGGACTGGTGAAGACTTGTCCAAATCAGTCACTTCCAGATCCCGCTCCTGCGTTGTCACCCCCACCACCGCAAACGGGCAACGTTCACGCTCACACAAGGCTTTGAACAGCGGCAGTGATTCGGGCGCAATGGCCAGCACATAACGCTCCTGGCTTTCATTGCA
>JANOVW010000132.1:0-2488 GCA_031417575.1 Rhodoferax sp.
GCGGCCACGCACCGGCGCTGAACGTGGCAAGTCAGCTGGATTTGGTTGCCCGATTCATCGAGGAAGCGAATCAACTGGCAGCATGATTAATTGGCAAAGCACGAAGCTGTTGTCCGTCTCTCTCGAAAAATTCTCGAAAAATTTCCATCATTGCTTCGCGCCCATGGCGATGGCGCGCGAAAGTTGCGCTTCCCGGCCCTGTGGATCGGCCGCACGTTGAGTGGGCCAGCCCTGCAAATGTAGTGAAGTGATATCGCTTAGCGCATTGATCCAGTCGTCGTTGTCGTTCAGACAGGGAATGTAATGAAATGCTTTGCCACCAGCCGCCAAAAACGCCTCGCGGGCTTCCAGGTTAATCTCTTCCAATGTTTCCAGTCCTTCGCAATTGAATCCGGGGCATATCACATCCACCCGTTCAAGGCCCGCTTGGGCCATGGCAACGAGACTCGGCTCGGTGTAGGGTTCGAGCCACTTGGCGCGGCCGAGGCGGGATTGGAAGGTAACTTTGTACTGGTCTTTGGACAACCCCAGTTCCTCCGCCATCAAACGGGCGGTCTTCATGCACTCACAGTGATAGGGGTCTCCCAGGTGCAGTGTACGTTCGGGAACACCATGAAAACTCATCACCAAAGGTGTTGATTTGCCGTTCGCCAACCAGTGTTTTCGCACGCTGGCACCCAAAGCCTTGATGTAGCCGGGATGATCGCCATAACGATTGATGAACCTGAGTTCAGGAATGTTTCGGGTTTTTGCCGCCCATGCGTAGACGGCATCAAAAACACTGCCGGTGGTGGTCGCCGAATACTGCGGATAAGCAGGCAGGATGAGTACCCTCGTGGCACCTTTCGCCTTGAGCTGATCCAGGCAATCAGAAATGGACTCAGAACCGTAGCGCATCGCGTGAATGGCTGTTAAATGATGACCACGTTGGCCCAGTCGGCCATGCAACAAGAGGGCTTGCTTGCGGGTCCAGAGCCTCAAGGGTGAACCTTCTTTGTCCCAAATCGCAGCGTATTTGGCTGCCGATTTTTGCGGGCGCAGCCGGAGAATGATGCCGTGCAGGATGATCATCCATAACAGGCGCGGTATTTCGACAACTCTTCGGTCGCTCAGAAATTCGGCCAGAAAGCGGCGTACGGCGGATGCAGTGGGCTCGTCTGGTGTACCCAGATTGCAAAACACAACGGCAGTGGTTTCTGGTTGTCCGTGGCGGAAAGCAGGTTCAAGGTTGAATGTTGACACAGGTTACGTCTCGCTTTCTCGGTGCTATTTAGTTGGGCAGTGGTTGCGTAATGGACTCGACCAGACACTCAAGCGGCAGACAGCGCCCGAGCGGCGTTGAGACCACTACGCACCGCGCCCTCCAGTGTTGCGGGGTAGGGGCCTTCGATGTAATCGCCACACGCCAGAAGCTTTGGGGCGATTTGCATCGGCGGCCGTACAAGTTGGGGAGTGCAGGCAAAAGTAGCCCGTTTTTCCACGATGGTTTGCAGGGGCTCAATGTCCAGCCCGAGTTGACGCTGCGCTTGTTTTACAACAAGCGCTTGGCACAACACCCGATCCAATGCACTTGCGCTAACCACAAACGCCAGCAACCCGGAAGGCCCGCCGAGTTGCCCCCGATCAAATACAAACTGGGCGGGGTTGACCGCATCATCACTTTTGAGCGCCATCATGGGTTGCGCCAGACTTTTTTGATGCGCTTGGGCATAAACGGTGGCAATCGCTTCATATTGAATGGCATTCGCCCGCTCAAACCAAGACTGGGTTTCCAATCGTTCGCCTGCCGGAGTTGCTGCGATGGACTTTACCAAGGTAGCCGCATTGGTCGAATCCACTGCAACGACCACGGCCTGGAAACTTGTGCCGTCGACGCGCCATGTTTTGGATTCGACGCTAGCGGCGAGTTCCCTGACACGGTGCGCCAACTGGATGTCAGCGCCTTGTTGCCGTAACCACTGAACGGCAGCGTCTGGAAAAAGGCTCGACAAATCTGTCAGGGGCAATAACAGGTTTGAGCTTCCATGGCCGCCAAACAAGGCATCCTTCATCACGCGCAGGAATACTTGCCCACTAGCCCGGTCGGCTGGCGTGTTAAGTGCCGAAACGCACAGTGGCGCGATCATGTCGTTGATGATTCGCTTACTCATGCCGACGCACAATTGGGCAACTGTCGTCGATGCGGCGCATGTAAAGCCTGACATTTGCCATCCCAGCGTGACCCGAAGCAGTGAAAATTTGTCCTGCCAAGTCCAGCCAGTCGCGGTCAAGATGCCCGCCACAGCGTCAAAAGGGGAAGGCCAGGAGCCGAATTGCAAACCCGTTTGGTCCGGAAACTTCAGATTCAGGGGCGTACGGCGCAGGACATCGGACTCTTTCAATCCGACGGTTTGAAGTATTGCCAGCGTTTCTATGTACGCACCAATCAAGATGTGCTGGCCATTGTCAAGTTTGAGCGGAAGACCGTCTGTGCCTACGCCAGGAACCG
>JANOVW010000133.1:0-2821 GCA_031417575.1 Rhodoferax sp.
TTGCTATAATTTGGGCTGCTCGCCGTCAGAAAAGTTCCTGTTTGGCGCACTTCAATCCTTGCCCTATGAGTGGGGTGGCGGGTTTTTGTGCCAATGCCATGTTTCGACCTTTGAAATGGCCGGCCGTGTTTACAAGAACAAACCGGCTCATGACAACCTCGAAGTGCCGCCTCATATGTATTTGTCCGATAACCGTTTGATCATCGGTGAAGACAAAAAAGCCTGAAATTGAAATTCACGAGTAAAAAACATGGCTGAATTCAAGGAACTCTCCCCCAACGCGCCGGTTACCGCGCAAGTGACCAATTGGTTTGAAAACCGGTTCCCCACCGCGTTTGATGCCTACAAAGTCCACATGTCGGAGTACTACGCTCCGAAAAATTTCAACTTCTGGTACATCTTTGGCTCTTTGTCATTGTTGGTGCTGGTGATCCAGATCGTCACGGGCATTTTCCTGACGATGCACTACAAGCCTGATGCCGCCCTGGCGTTTGGTTCGGTCGAATACATCATGCGTGATGTGCCTTGGGGCTGGCTGGTGCGGTATATGCACTCCACCGGCGCGTCTGCATTTTTTGTAGTGGTTTACCTGCACATGTTTCGGGGCCTGATTTACGGCAGCTACCGCAAGCCACGTGAACTGGTGTGGGTGTTCGGCTGCGCCATCTTCCTGTGCCTGATGGCTGAAGCCTTTATGGGCTACTTGCTGCCTTGGGGGCAGATGAGCTACTGGGGCGCACAAGTTATTGTGAACCTGTTCGCAGCCATTCCGTTCATTGGCCCCGATCTGGCGCTGCTGATTCGTGGTGACTATGTCGTGGGCGACGCGACCCTGAACCGCTTTTTTGCGTTTCACGTCATTGCTGTACCTTTGGTCTTGTTGGGCTTGGTAGCGGCACACTTGTTGGCTCTGCACGACGTGGGTTCCAACAACCCCGATGGCATTGAAATCAAGGCCACCAAAGACAAAAATGGTATTCCTTTAGACGGCATTCCGTTCCACCCGTACTATACGGTGCACGACATTTTTGCGGTCAGCGTGTTTTTGCTTGTATTTACAGCCATCATTTTCTTCGCGCCTGAAGTTGGCGGGTATTTCCTGGAGTACAACAACTTCATTCCGGCTGATCCGTTGAAGACGCCTGCGCACATTGCGCCCGTTTGGTATTTCACGCCGTATTACTCCATGTTGCGGGCCATTACCAGTGAAATGATGTACGTGTTGATCGCATGCGTCGTGGGTGGTGCGGCATTCTGTGCCATCAAGTTGCCTATACCCACTCTCTTGAAGCCCGTGGTGGTCGTGGTTGCGTTGGCTGTAGCCGCAATGATGTTGGCCATCGATGCCAAGTTTTGGGGTGTCGTGGTGATGGGCGCGTCAACCATGATCTTGTTCTTCTTGCCTTGGCTCGATTACAGCCCGGTCAAGTCCATTCGTTATCGCCCTGACTGGCACAAGTGGATGTACGCGGTTTTTGTCCTGAACTTCTTCGTTTTGGGCTATTTGGGTACACAGCCGCCGTCTTATGCCGGTGAGCGGATTTCCCAGGTCGGTACGTTGTTTTACTTCGGCTTTTTTATCCTGATGCCGTGGTGGAGCCGCATTGGCGAGGCCAAGCCCATGCCGGCGCGTGTCAATTTTGCAGCCCACTAACGGGAGCATGTCAACAATGAATCACATGGGCAATCACAATATATTCGGCAAAAAATTCATGTCACGCTGGGTGGCATCATTTGTCGCTGCGGCAACCATTGTTTGGATGGGTTTGGCGGCACCCGCATTCGCGGCCGAAGTCGGCATGAAGTGGGACAAGGCTCCCAATAAGGTCAACGACATGACCTCTCTGCAAAACGGCGCCAAACTGTTCGTCAATTACTGCCTGAACTGTCATTCCGCCGCTTACATGCGTTACAACCGCTTGCAAGACATCGGAATCACCGAGCAACAGATCAAAGACAACTTGTTGTTCACAGGGAAGGTTGGTGAAACGATGAAGGCATCGATAGATCCGAAGCAGGCCAAAGACTGGTTCGGCGGTAATCCACCCGACTTGACCCTGATTGCCCGCTCGCGTGCGGCGCAAGGGCAAGGCAGTGGCGCAGACTATCTCTACACTTATCTGCGCAGTTATTACCCCGATAGCACCAAGGCAACTGGCTGGAACAATCTGGCATTCCCCAATGTCGGTATGCCGCATGCGTTGTGGGAGCTGCAAGGCAATCGTGAGCCGGTTTTTGAAGTTAAAACCGAGCAAGGGCATGAAGTGGAACATTTCAAAGGTTGGAAGCAGTCTTCCCCCGGCACGATGACCCCGCTGCAGTATGACCAGGCCGTGGGTGATCTTGTGAATTACCTGCAATGGATGGCTGAGCCAGCCCAGGGTTCACGGGTTCGTATCGGTGCCTGGGTCCTGCTTTTCCTGTGCTTCATGACGCTATTTGCCTGGCGCCTGAACGCGTCGTTCTGGAAAGACGTAAAGTAGTTTTCAAACACTTGGCTCGGGCGCTTCTTCGAAGTCGCCACGAGCTTGTGCTGCTGTGCAAAGGTGGGTCAACCTGTGTTGACGGCCCTGCCAGCTTTTTTGGTTTTTAGGAGTTCCCAAGATGATGGTCTTATATTCAGGCACGACCTGTCCGTTTTCCCACCGCTGCCGATTTGTTTTGTTTGAAAAGGGCATGGATTTTGAAATTCGGGATGTTGATTTGTACAACAAACCTGAAGACATCAATGTCATGAATCCCTATGGCCAAGTGCCGATTTTGGTGGAGCGGGATCTGATTTTGTATGAGTCAAACATCATCAACGAATACATTGACGAGC
>JANOVW010000134.1:0-2790 GCA_031417575.1 Rhodoferax sp.
CAAACGCCGGAGCTGCAGCAGTTTCTGTCTACTTTGTCGGATTAATGGGCGAAATCACTCGTTTTATTTATTTGTTGAAATTTGCTTAGATAAATTTTGGTTTTAGTCCAATATTTAATTGCATAACTAGCTATTTTTAAAATAACAAATACTAGTTAATTTTATTATTTAATTTTTTAAAATTTATTTTTTTATATTTTTCCTGAACAAAACTGACGCAATTTTCCCCTGCCCACAACCTTCTTTACCGCCTGAAAGCAGCTCATGAAACCATCTCGCACCCCCCTTGCCTCCCTATCAGCCAGCCTCAACCCAGGCATCCCAGCCGCGTCGGCAGCAGGCGTTACCCGGCGGCGCAGTTTGCAAGTACTGAGCGCAATGGCAGCCAGTGTGGCGTGGCCCGCTCGGGCGCAGGCCGCTTGGCCTGAAAAACCCATCAAGATCGTCGTCACCTTTGCCGCCGGTGGCGCCAGCGACATCGTGGCCCGCGTCATGGCAGACCAGCTTTCCAAAAAACTCGGGCAAGCGGTGGTTGTTGAAAACCGCCCCGGCGCGGGTGGCAGCGTGGGCGGGCTGGCCGTTACCCAAGCAGCCGCCGATGGCTACACGCTGATGCTGTCCAACTCCACCCCCATCTCCATGGGGCCGTTCGCGCTGGAAAAGCAACCCTATGACCCGGTCAGCGGCTTCAGCCACGTGGCCCTGATTGGCAGCGCCCCTTGCGTGGTGATGGCCAACCCGCAAGCGCCGCTGAAAACCCTGCCCGACCTGGAAGCGCTGGCCCGCAAAGCCGGCCAGCTGAACTTTGGCAGCGGCGGGCCGGCCTCGATCGGCCACATTTATGGCGAACTGATGAAAAAAAGCATGGGTGTAAACCTGCAGCATGTGCCCTACCGGGGTGGCGCGCCCATGACCACCGACCTGATCTCCGGGCAGATTCCGGTGGGTATCGACGTGGTGACCGCCTTTGTTCCCTATTTCAAAAGCGGCCAAATCGTACCGCTGGCGGTTACCTCGGCCGCGCGCACGCCGCTGCTGCCCGACGTGCCCAGCGTGGTCGAATTTGGTTACAGCAAGCTGGTACTGGACAACTTTTTCGGCCTGTCGGGCCCGGCCAACCTGCCCCCGGCTGTGGCCGCGCGCATCAACGCCGCCACCAACGAAATCCTGGCGCAAGCCGATGTGAAAAAACGCATGCTCGATTTGGGCATTACCACCGCCCCGGCCAGCCTGGCCAGCGCCGCCGCCTTCACCGCCTACGTGCGGGCACAAGTGGATACACTGGCACCGGTGGTCAAAGGCGCTGGTGTTCGCTTATAAATCTATATCCGTATTATTATTTTTTATAAAAGGTAATTTGTTTACGTATTAATTGCACTATTAGCTTCTATTAATATAGCAAAAATATAACTTCAATAGCAATTTATTTTATTAAATTGCTAATTTAGACAATCTTTATATCCGCCGCAGGCCCTTCAACCCAAGGGTGGCTGCGCACCCAACTGCCCGCATGCGCATCCAGCTCCTGTCTGACCTGCACCTGGAAGTGCATCCCCACTGGGTGCCCAACCCCGCACCAGGGGCCGACCTGCTGGTGCTGGCCGGCGACATCGGCTCCTACCAGCCCGGTTCGCGCATTGAAGGGGCCGATTTCGGGCTGCAAAAATTCTCCCCGTTGCCATCCAGCGAAGGCCCCGGCTGGCCCACGCCGGTGTTGTTTATCCCCGGCAACCATGAATACGACATGCTGGATTTCGACACCACCCACGCCCGCCTGCAGGCCAGTTGCGCGCGGCTGGGCATCACCTGGCTCGATCGCCAAATCCTGCACGCGGCCGACATTCCCGGCCTGAATGCAACGGCGGCGGCTGAAAACGTACGCTTTGTCGGCACCACGCTGTGGTCTGATTTTGATGCCCTGGCCCCACAAAATGCCGCCTCGCCCACCGCCCTGGCCGATCTGCTCAAAGCCCGCAAAAAAGCCTTCAGCGCCGCCAACTGGTACTTGAAACAGACCCGCACCACCCGGTTTGATGCACCCATGCTGGCCGACCAGGTGCGAGATGAAGCGTTGGCCTGCTTTGATTGGCTGCGCGGGGTATTGGCAGCCCCATGTGACGGAAAAACAGTCGTTGTCACCCACTTTGCGCCCAGCCTGAAAAGCGCCGACCCGCGCTACGGTCTCACCCCCGGCACCGCCGGCTTTTGCAACGCGCTAGATGACCTGCTGCCCCAAGCCGACCTGTGGCTCCACGGCCACCTGCACTGCGCCAGTGATTACCGCGCCGGCCGCTGCCGCGTGGTGGCCAACCCGTTGGGCTATGTGCGCAAGAACGAGCAGCGCGCGTTTCAGGAATGTTTGGTGATCGAGGTTTAGGCAGGGTCGCCCATCCAGGTGATCACCAGGCCCGTTTGAACCGAGACGTTTGAGGCGGGATTATTCCGGCTTGATCCCCGCCTGCTTGATCAGCGCCGTCCAGTTGGTGAGCTGGTCCGCCAGGTATTTGCCAAACTCTTCCGGGGTTTTGGTGGGCCAGATTTCGAAGCCGATGCCTGCCAGGCGATCCTGCACTTCTTTTTCGGCCAGGATGGATTGCAGTTCGGCGTTGATGCGGTCCACGATGGGTCGCGGCAGGCCGGCTGGGGCCAGAATGCCGTTCCACGACGTCATGTTGAAACCCTGCACGGTTTGTCCCACCGGTGGCACGCCGGGCAACAGGGTTGACGCGTTGGCAGTGGTCACACCCAACGGACGGATTTTGTCGCTCTTGAGCATGGCCAGGCCGGAAC
>JANOVW010000135.1:0-3238 GCA_031417575.1 Rhodoferax sp.
CGGGCTTCCATCAGCCCCCACCACGCGCGACACACACACGCAGATGCGCTTGTTGCCGGTTTTTTCTTCGTCGCTCAAAAACACGTCGCGGTGGTCTATTTCGCCTTGCACCGACAGGACATCCATCGCACACAAGCCGCACTCTCCGCGACGGCAATCGTATAAGGCCTGGACGCCTTCGAGCTCCAGGCAATCGAGCAAACCGGCGTCTTGCGCCACCTCAAAGCGTAACTGATGGCGCGGCACGCTGACCTCAAAGGCCTGGGGCGCAAACCGCCCGCTGCTGCCAAAGGTTTCATAACGCAGCGCCGAAAGCGGACGCCCGGCCTGTGCCCAGGCGCGCCGTGCGGCATCGAGCAAGGGCACAGGGCCACAAACGTACATCTGCGCGTTGGCAGGCAATGCGGTAATCTTGGGCGCCAACGGAATCATCTCGCCGTGGCTGGCCAGCGCCGCCTGCGCCTGGGCGCCCAATGCGGCCTGTAAATCGGGCCAATAGGCCAGCTCTTCAGCAGACCGCGCACCGAAACACAATTGAACGGGCGCACCACGCGCCGCCAGGGTTTGGGCCATGCCGATCAACGGTGTGATGCCAATACCGCCAGCAACCAGCAAGTAGCCAGGGGCTGCCAAATCCAGGGGGAAGTGGTTTTGCGGTGACGTGATGCGAAGGCGATCACCCACCTCGAGGCGCCACATGGCCAAGGAACCGCCCCGGCCATCATCCAGCCGCTTCACGGCAATGCGGTAAGCCTGCCCGTCAGGCTGGCCAATCAGTGAATAGGAACGGGTGTGCAACCGCAAGCCAGCGCCGAAGCGCCCTGCCACCACGCCAATTTGTACCTGCAGATGGCTGCCGGGCTCGTGCGGCTCCACCCCGTCGGGCGGTTGGAGCGTGAATTCACGCACCGTGGGCGTTACATCGCGCAGGCCAG
Source organism: Rhodoferax sp. (assembly GCA_031417575.1). GTDB lineage: Bacteria > Pseudomonadota > Gammaproteobacteria > Burkholderiales > Burkholderiaceae_C > JANYCG01. The sequence continues at coordinate 936 of JANOVW010000135.1, forward strand.
TGACAGTGGCCTCCAGCCAATGGCGTGAGTTTTTCATGGGGTTGAACCTGTCATCACGATTTGCCAATAAACGTTGGCTGCTCAACGTTTGCGAATCAGCCGCACGCCGGGCACCTGGTCGAGCAAGGGGCCCTGAACCACATCACGCAGATTGCGCTGCGCCAGGCGCGAGTGTTCGCGCATCAAGGCTTCGGCCCGGCTGCCTTCGCGCCGGGCGATGGCATCGAGCACCTGGCGATGCTGGTCTTGCGCCACCACCAGCATGTCGCGGGCTGCCGGGCTGTTGGCCTGCACCACCACAAAGGCTGAAGCCGACGCGAACGGCATGGCACAGACGCGCTCGATTTCTTTGGCGATCACGTCACTGCCCGCCATTTCGGTCAGCAACTGATGAAAGCGCTCGTTCAATCGCACATAGCTGGCGAAGGCATCATCGTTGAGCGCGGTTTGGGCGAGCAGATCGTCAATTGCCCGCAACACCTCCAGCGCCTCCTTCATCACCACAGGCGATGCCCCGCGCTCGGCTGAAAGCCGCGCAGACAACCCTTCCAGCGTGCCGCGCAATTCGATGGCCTCGGATACGTCGCGCTCGGAAAAAGTTTTGACTGCAAACCCGCCATTGGGCAAGGCATCGAGCAAACCTTCTTGCTCCAAACGCACCAGGGCCGCGCGAATGGGCGTGCGCGAGAAGCCCAATTTTTCGACGATGGAGAGCTCGGCAATACGTGCGCCGCCGGGCAACTCACCGGCCAGAATCATTTCGCGCAAACGCAGCTGCGCCTTCAATTGCACGCTGGGTTGGGCGCCGGCTGGCAAGGTCGCAAGAACTGCCGGGTAGGCACTTGAGTCTTCAGATAATTGTTTTTCAATAATCATTTAAACAAATTTATGCAAATGTTAATGTATTAATTGCACCAATAACTATTTATATTATATCAAATACGAATTAAAAATATAATTTAAATATATTTAATACTAATTACAGACAATTTTTTGGATTCTTGCGTAACCAACCGGTCAATCAATTTTCGGGCCCACATCGAGCCCGCGTCGATGTTCAGGTTGTAAAAGTCGTGGTCGGGGTGGTCATTCATCGCCTGCTGCTGCGCCTCCAGGACGTGCTCGTCTTCCCGGAAGATGCCCGCCACACCTTCGCGCAACTCATGCGTCAAACGCTGCTCAGTCAGGCTGTAGTTTCGCGCAAAAGCCCAAAAATACAGGCAGCTCTGGTCGGTTTCAGGGGTAATCGTGTTCAGCACGTAACCGTTCACCCCGCGTGTGCGCACGCTAAGTTTGGAGTCGCCCTGGTTGGCATCGCCGTTCACGCCGGGGGGCATGGCGCCGGTGCCGGTTTGCGCAACGCCCACGTCGATGTTCACCGTGCACGGTGCTTCGAATTTGATCACCTGCCAGCGGTCTACCTTGCCCCGGTAGCCCAGCGCGTGGTCGATCTGGCCCGCCCAAAACGGCGGCGCATCGATGTTCTCCATATAACGCGTTACGGTCGCAGTGCGGTCGCCATGGGTGGCAACAAAGGGCGCTTCGGCCACCGCACGCTGGCCGATTGAGCTGCCATGCACGAAGGTTTCGTGGGTCAGATCCATCAGGTTGTCGACCACCAGGCGGTAATCGCACTTGACGCGAATCATCTTGCCGTCGCCCGTCCAGGCCGGGTCGTCGTTCCAGTGCATATCAGGAATAAGCGCCGGGTCAGCCTTGGCCGGGTCGCCTGGCCAAACCCAGACAAACCGGTATTTCTCGACCACCGGAAACGAGCGCACGCAAGCAGAAGGGTTCATCGTCTCCTGGCTGGGCATGTGGGTGCAGCGCCCTTGGGCGTTGTACACCAGGCCGTGGTACCCGCACTGCACCTCGTCACCATCCAGCCGACCCAACGACAACGGCATCAGCCGGTGCCAACAGGCATCTTCCAGCGCAGCCACCGAGCCGTCTTTCAAGCGGTACAACACCAATTTTTGGTTGCAAATGGTACGCGCCAACAACTGGCGGCCCACTTCGACGTCATAGGCCGAGGCGTACCAGGCATTCAGGGGGAAAGCAGATTTGGACATAGACATCGTCAGCTACCGTTCAAGACCCCGCCCCAACATAAACGGGGGTTGTTGTTACCGGGAAAATTCGACCAAAACACTTATAAAGAATACTTATTGTATTCAAAAATACTATTTTTTTGCCAAATTTTGGATTAATTTGCCTGAAAAACACTTTTATGTATTCAATGAAGTCCTCAAAAAAGTGACTACCATCAGCAACGGCCTTTTTCTGTCAAACAACCCGGAGAC
>JANOVW010000136.1:0-2327 GCA_031417575.1 Rhodoferax sp.
TGTCAGTGTGAAAGGTCTGGCGCTCGGCTGTCTGGTAAATCCTTGTGTTCGGGTCTTTGGACGATGCACCGAGGTCGCGCACATGCCCGAGGATATGGCCCGCCGCGTTCTGTGATCGTGCCCTACCCAGGTGAGCACCAATGCCGCAGAACACGGTGGCAGCAAATTCCTGGCTGTAGTCCGCAATGGGCAAGCCCCGCAGTACTTCGATTCCGTTGCCATGCAAGAGCTTCTGCTGGAGTGCTTTCAAGTGGACCGCAAATGAAGTCAACGGAAAATCATCGGCTGTAATTGCCCCCACGTCACGGTCCAAAGAGAGGTAATGCCGCGCAGCTATTTCCAGATCCTCAATATCGCACCGCGATAGTTGGTACAGCCACGCGTACTCATTCTTTGCCATGTCCTGGCCGACCCATGCCGCAGGGCCGGTTATTTCGTTGGGGAGACGTGATAAGTCCATGTACCGATTATCCGCAGACTTGCAGGTGGCATGGTCCCGAGCCGACTCCGTCTTTCACGGGATCGCGAGTCAAAGTCCGAGCTTTGATTCTTCACCACTTGCCGGCCAACACCGCCTTGAACAAGCTGGTTCTCATGTCCGTCATTCTCCTGGGTGACGGACTTCTTGGAATTTAGATGGGTACGACTGGATTGGGGCAGGTTAACTTGCAGGCGCATTCAGTGGCAATTTGATCCTGCTGGTAGTTTGACGACCGCAAATTCCCAAAAAACGGGCCTCAAAAACCCTTGAGCTCTAATTGCCGGGCCAAGGAGACCTGTTGACTGCAGACCGAACCAAACTCAATGTGGGTGCAGATGATGCGCATCGGGTACATGCGGATGTTCATGACGCATGGGTTCATGCCGGTGCCAATGGCTGTGGCTTTGGCCAGGTTGCCCCGACATCACGGCATCGTGGGTGTGCTGGTGGTGGCCATCGTCGTGCGTATGGGCATGTTCGTGGTCCAGCGTTTCATGTTGATGGCCGTGGCCGTGTGATTCCAGTAAGTGAAGTACAACACCGCCCAGCATCAACACGCCGCCCAGGGCCAGCATCCAGGTTCCCGAGCGACTGCCGAAGGCGAAAGCGCCCAGTGCCCCGATGAACGGCGCAAACGCAAAGACCGAGCCTGTGCGCCCGGCGCCAAACGCGCGCTGTGCAAGCAAATACAAACGCAAGCTCAGCCCATACCCGGCAGCGCCAATGACCAGCAGCCAAGCTGCTGCGATGATGCCGGGTACGGGTTCGTGAAATAAAAAAGCAAGGCTCACCGTGGCACAGGCCCCCAACGCCGATTTCAAAAACACAACCTGCCCTGGGTCACGTTCAGCCACCCCCCTGGAAAGCGTGTTGTCGATTCCCCAGGCGGCGGTGGCGGCCAATACGGCCAGCAGCCCCAGCAGCTGTGTGTCGCCCGCAAGGCCTTGTTCCAGTACCAGCGCCATGCCGCCAGCCAATAACAAAAGCATGGCGGCACCGACCCGTTTGTCCATGGTCTCGCCATACAGCCGCCAGGCCAGTACGACGGTGAACAGGGCTTCGAGCGTGAGCATGAGTGATGCGCTGGAGCCGCTGGTGCGCTGTAATCCCCAGGCCAGCGCCACCGGGCCGACCACAGCGCCAAAACCGGCCATGGCCAACATGCGGGGCAGGTCTGAGCGACGCAGGGCGGCCTCCCGTTCTGGCGGGCGGCGCATCAAGACAGCAACCGCAGCTGCCCCTGCATAAAGCAAAGCGGCGGTTGTGAAAGCGCCCAATCCTTGCCCGAAATGCTGCACCAGTGGCGTGCTCAGGCCAAACAGCACCGCTGCCAACAGCGCCAACAAGCCACCCCGAAAGGCGGGTGCAGACATTCGGGCGTTCAAGGCATTACTTTCCGGTGAAATTGGCGGCAATGAAATTGCCAGTCAACGTGAAGAATACATACAGGGTTTTCTTGTTCGCATCTGTGGACGCCGGGTTGGTAAAGGTGAGCTTCCACTCTTTCTGGCTCTTGCCTTCGACTGTTTCTGCTTTTTCTAGCTGGGCAGACTTCCAGGACGATTCAATTTTGGATTTGGCCGCAAGCGTTTTGACTTGGTCTTTGGCACAGCCCACGACGACCGACTCTTTTGCGGGTGTATTGCCGTGGAAGTGGCAACTGCTGTCACCCGCTGCAAACGCGGCGGGAGCGAAAAAAAGTGCGGCAATCAATGTGCTGGCAGGGATGAACTTGTTCATGGTGATTTCCTAGAGTTTGAAAAATTGAAGTGAAAACAAAAAAGGTCAAAGTTTGTTGCGGCTTGGATCCACTGCCTTGTTGATGTCCATGTCTTCGTGGATGTGT
>JANOVW010000137.1:0-6571 GCA_031417575.1 Rhodoferax sp.
AAATCGAGCGGGCAGCCTGAGGGGAACGATATGGCAAGAATGAAATTCATTTGTGATGCCGAGCGTTGCATCGAGTGCAACGGCTGCGTTACTGCCTGCAAGGCCGAGCACGATGTGCCCTGGGGTGTCAACCGGCGCCGCGTTGTCACCTTGAACGACGGTGTTCCTGGCGAGCGCAGTATTTCTGTGGCTTGCATGCATTGTTCGGACGCGCCGTGTATGGCGGTGTGTCCGGTCAACTGTTTCTACAAAACCGATGAAGGCGTCGTCTTGCATGACAAGGACGTTTGTATCGGTTGTGGTTACTGCTCCTACGCCTGCCCCTTTGGCGCGCCGCAATTTCCGTCTGCGGGCACCTTTGGTGTGCGCGGCAAGATGGACAAATGCACGTTCTGCGCGGGTGGGCCTGAGGCCAATGGTAGCGAGGCAGAATTCGAAAAGTATGGGCGCAATCGCCTGGCTGAGGGCAAATTGCCGATCTGCGCCGAGATGTGCTCCACAAAGGCACTTTTGGGTGGCGACGGCGACGTTGTAGCTGACATCTTCCGCAATCGCGTTTTGCAGCGCGGTAAGGGCGCAGAGGTGTGGGGTTGGGGCACCGCTTATGGTTCTAAACAAGCGGGGCAACCGCCGCAGCCAGGGGCCAAGTCATGAGCCGCCCGACGCTGGTTACCGGTGCCCGCAATTGGGGTGGCCTGTGTTTGCGTGTTGGTGGGTGCGTGGTCTTATTAGCTGGGCTGAGTGCCTGTGGTGAGCAACCGCAGTCATTGGGTGCGGCAAAAAAAGATGCCGCCGCTTACACCGGTACGTCTGTGAGCGCCAATCACAGTGGCACCTGGAAGGCTGGCGATAAAACTGCCTGGGAACAACAGCTGAGAACCCGTACGCAAAATGGCCAAAATGAATACACGCGTTCGCCTTGATACGGGCGGTGGCAGGCTCGCAAAGCTTGAAAAAATTGCACTGACTGGGCTCATCCTGCTGGGTGGGCTTGGCGTACAGGCGCAGCAAAGCCAACTGAAAGTAGAGCCTGCCCTGCCAGCTGCCGCAGCGACGGCGACCCCAGCCGTACCGCCTACCCAAGCCGTTGCGCCTGCTGCGGGTGGCATTCAGGGTCAAAACATCTTCGAGGTCAAGCCTGACGCGTCGGCTGATCGCGATTACGCCAAACAAAACAACGGGCAGCGCGCTGCCGTACAACCCGGCAACAATGCGCCCATGTGGCGAGCGGTGGGCTCCGGCAAAGAGGGTTACAGCAGCCTGCGAAAATCCGAGGCTCCCGAGGCTGGCATGCTGGTTCAGCCCGTGGTGCGATACCCGGGCGCAGCGGTCACCACGGCCGGTGAAGCGTGGCGGCAGGTGCGAAACCAGTGGATCATTCCCTATGGCGCAGCGGCGATATTGATTTCTGTAGGTGCCTTGGCTATTTTTTATTGGCGGCGTGGCACCATTGAGTTGCACGGTGCAGCTACGGGTCGCAGTATCGAACGGTTCACACCTTTTGAGCGCTCTGCTCATTGGTCTAATGCCATTGCCTTCACGCTGCTGGCGAGTTCCGGCCTGATCATGGCGTTTGGCAAGTACTTTTTGCAACCCGTTATCGGATCATCGCTGTTTGGCTGGCTCACCTTCGCTCTGAAAAATATCCACAATTTTGCGGGCCCGGTGTTTGCGGTCTCGCTGGTAGTGGTCATCCTGACCTTCATCAAAGACAACTTCCCGCGCGCTGGCGATTTGACGTGGTTGCTCAAAGGGGGCGGCATGATAGGTGATGCCCACGTGCCATCGCACCGGTTCAATGCGGGTGAAAAGGTATTGTTTTGGGCTGGCGTTTTCACGATGGGCCTCATCGTGGTTGGTTCAGGGTTGGTCTTGGACAAGCTGATACCCACCCTTGTTTACGAACGTGGCACGATGCAGATCGCCCACATGATCCATGCAGCAGCAGCGATGCTAATGATGGCGCTGTTTGCGGGTCACATCTACATGGGCACATTGGGGGTGCGAGGTGCATATAAGGCCATGAGAACGGGTTATGTCGATGAAACCTGGGCCAAGGAGCATCACGGGCTTTGGGCCGATGACATCCGTGCAGGCAAAATCCCCGCGCAGCGCAGTCCGCCGGTCGGCGCGGCTGGTGGATCGGCAATATCAGGCTCAGCACAGACTGCTTCGGTTTGATTCGATGTTTTAAGGTACTTAACGGGAAAAACATGAACGCCCTAAAAATTTCGAAAGTGATGATTTCAAAATCAAAGATGGCTCAATCGTTCGCTCTGCTGGCTGGTGCAGCGCTGGTGAGTGCATCGGCTCTGGCCAAACTGCCTGCACCTGCACCGCTGGATGATGCAGGCAAGGCCAAGGCTGCCGAAGCTGCAGCCAAAACGGCTTGGGCGGGTAAGATGGAAGGTTTTCAGCTCTGCCGTTCGATGGAAAAAGTGGCTGCACATACGCAGAAAAATGGTAAAACCAAAGAAGCGACCACCACGCCTGCGTGCGCAGACCCCGGAGCCTTTGTCTATCCACCGCCTGCCGTGGCCGCAGTCGCCGCAGCAGGCGCACCTGCGGTGGTAGCAGCTGCAGGTGGCAAACCTGCTGCGGCAACCGCAGCCGCTGCAATGCCAGCCAAAAAGCCCTGAATTGCTTTAATAGGCCTTCTGCAGCATACGCTGCGGGTTCCCATGAAAATGTGCCCTCTGAGGCACATTTTCCTTGTCGCATGTTTTCCCCATCTACTTCGCTTTCGCCACACCCGGTGCACCTACCACGGCTAACGCAAGCGCGCGCGCCGCTGACATCAGCAGCCCAGGCGATCAATGAGTTCGGCCAGCTGATCGATATTGCCATTCCCGCTGAGCGTGCGTTGACAATTTACGTCGACAAACGTGAACTGGTGACCTTGATGACGCTGGGCGCAGAGCCCGAGTTGCTGGTGTTGGGCTACCTGAAGAACCAGCGCCTGATTGCGACGGCGCATGAGGTCGAATCAATCACTGTTGATTGGGACGTCGGGGCCGCCGCAGTCAATACGCGCTGGGGTATCAACAATATTGAAGCCAAAACAGCGCATAAAGTGGTGACAACAGGGTGTGGCCAAGGCAGTGTATTTGGCGGCTTGATGGACGAAATAGACAGCTTGCGCCTACCGGAAACCCGTATCTCACAGTTGCAGCTGTATGGCATTGTCAACACGATTCGCCTGAAAGAAAGCACCTACAAGTCGGCAGGCTCGGTTCATGCCTGTGCGCTTTTTCGCAATGAAGAAATGCTCCAGTTCGTTGAAGATGTCGGTCGGCACAATGCGCTGGACACGATTGCCGGATGGATGGCGATGCAGGAACCGGAAGCCAGCGCTAACACAGGGTTCGTTTTTTACACCACCGGCCGCCTTACCAGCGAAATGGTGATCAAGGCGGCACAAATGGGTGTGGCTGTGGTCATTTCGCGCAGTGGCATTACGCAAATGGGCCTGCAGGTGGCCAACCAGTTGGGCTTGTGTACGATTGGCCGAGCCACCAACAAGCATTTTCTTTGTTACAGCGCTGCGCATCGGCTAAAAATGAGCCCACTTCCTTCGGCTTGACCCCGGCATTGACTCGACAGGCCCATTGAAATCAGGGATTTGCGCCGCACCTGACGGGATGGAGGCGGCAATCAGTTAACGTCCCGTTATGACTATTTCTTTTTGGCAATTGGGTTGGCGCACCGTTTGGCGCGATTTTCGGTCGGGTGAATTGCGTTTGTTGATACTGGCGGTAACGCTGGCAGTGACCGCTTTGACAGCCGTCGGTTTTTTTGCCGATCGCCTGAAAGGGGGGCTGCAGCGTGACGCGCGGCAACTGCTGGGCGGCGATGCGGTGGTGTCAAGTGATAAACCCGGCACAGCCGCTTTCTTGGCCAAAGCCCAATCTTTGGGTTTGCAGGTGGTGAACACTGCCACGTTCCCAACCATGGGGCGCGCGACCGACGCGCAAGGCGGTGCATCCAAACTAGTGGCGCTCAAGGTGGTTGAGGGCGGATACCCGTTGCGGGGCCGGTTGACAGTAGCCGATGAACCGGGTGGTGCTGAAACGCGCACTGCAGCCGTTCCCCAACCCGGCGAGGTCTGGATTGACGCCACCTTGCTCGACGCATTGGGCCTGCGCATGCAAGACACGCTGTTGTTGGGCGATGCACGCCTGAAAATCGCCAAACTGATCGTGATTGAACCGGACCGTGGTGCCGGTTTTATGAATTTTTCACCTCGGGTGATGATTAACCGTGCCGATATTGCCGCAACCGGGCTGATCCAACCCGCCAGCCGCGTGGTTTACCGCATGGCCGTTGCCGGTGAAGACCCAGCCGTGAAGGCCTTTGCCCAATGGGCGCAAATTGAGGCCAAAAAGCCCGAGGTACGCGGCGTTCGGGTTGAGTCGCTCGAAGCCGGGCGGCCTGAAATGAGCCGCACCATGGACCGGGCTGAAAAATTTCTCAACCTGGTGGCCCTGTTGGCTGCTTTGTTGAGTGCCGTGGCAGTGGCCTTGGCGGCACGTGGTTTTGCCGCCAGCCATCTGGACGACTGCGCCATGCTGCGCGTGTTGGGCCTGAGCCAGCGCACCATCGCCCTGAGCTACACGCTTGAATTCGCCCTGATTGGGCTCTTTGCCAGCGGGATCGGGGTGGCACTGGGTTTTGCCGTGCATTATGGTTTTGTGCTGTTGCTGGCTGGTTTGGTCGAAGCATCTTTGCCCGCTGCCACCATCTGGCCGGTTTTGTTTGGCCTGGGCATGGGTTTGACCCTGCTTTTCGCTTTTGGGTTGCCACCCGTGTTGCAATTGGCGCAGGTGCCGCCGTTGCGGGTGATCCGCCGGGACGTGGGCAATCTCAAGCCCGCGTCTCTGGGGGTGTTGGGCGTGGGGGTCGCCGGTTTTGCTGCCCTGTTGCTGGCCGCCAGCAGTGACCTGAAGCTGGGCCTGATTGCAGTCGGTGGTTTTGCCGGTGCGGTGGTGGTGTTTGCCGGCTTGGGGTATTTGGCCGTCAAGCTGCTGCGCCGGGTGGTGAATGAATCCACCGCGCCGCGTTGGCTGGTGCTGGCTACGCGGCAAATTTCGGCCCGGCCGGCCTATGCCGTGGTGCAGATCAGTGCCTTGGCCGTGGGCATGTTGGCGTTGATATTGCTCGTTTTGTTGCGCACGGATCTGATCAACAGCTGGCGCAGCGCCACGCCGCCCGATTCACCCAACCGGTTTGTCATCAACATCATGCCAAACCAGAACCAGGCGTTTGTCAAAACCTTGCAAGACGCAGGCGTGCGCAAGCTGGATGTTTACCCCATGATCCGGGGCCGTTTGGTCGAAATCAACGGCAAGCCGGTCGCACCGACCGATTGGGAAGATGACCGGGCGCGCCGCCTGGTAGACCGCGAATTCAACCTCTCGCACAGCGCGGCGTTGCCCGCCAAGAATGAAGTGACATCGGGCCGCTGGACCGACAACGAAGCCAATGCCGTGAGCATCGAGGAATACGTGGCCACCACGCTGGGTCTCAAACTGGGCGACCAGCTCAAGTTTGACATGGGCGGCATCCCGGTTGAATCCAAAGTAACGTCAGTGCGCAAGGTTGATTGGGGCTCGATGCGGGCCAACTTTTACATGATCTATCCGGTGGCCAGCTTGCCCGATGTTCCCGCCACTTACATGAGCGCCTTCAAGGCGCCCGAGGTGAAGGGCTTTGACAACGCCTTGGTGCGCCAATTTCCCAATGTCACCAATGTCGATATGTCGCTGGCGCTTTCGCAGGTGCAGCGGGTGCTTGACCAGGTGATTGGTGCGGTCGAATTCCTGTTCGGCTTTACCCTGATGGCCGGGTTGGTGGTGCTGTTTGCCGCCGTGACAGCTACGCGGGAAGAGCGGGCCCGCGAATTCGCCATCATGCGGGCGGTAGGCGCACGCGGCAGCTTGCTGCGCCAAGTGCAGCGGGCCGAACTGGCCGGTGTGGGTTTGCTGGCCGGGTTTTTGGCATCCGTGGTGGCCGCTGGGGTTGGCTGGGCGCTGGCCAAATACGTGTTTGAGTTTGCGTGGAATGTATCGCTGTGGGTGCCCCTGATCGGCGCGTTGGCGGGTGCTTTGCTGGCCTTGGGTGCAGGTTGGTGGGGCCTGCGAGAGGTGCTGCGCCGCCCCGTGGTTGAAACGCTACGCCGGGCGGCACAATAGGGCCTGCCATCCTGCTCCGATGGCAGCTGACTAGAGTTGTTAAAATTTATCTAATTTAAATTAAATATGCATAATATAAGTATATTAAAAGTATTTTTACGTTATTAATATAATAGCGTATTGTGCAATTATTGTTTAAACAATAGCCTTTTATCTTAAATAGAATTATTGAAAAATAGTTATTTGAAAATTTTTTCACCGTGAACATTGAAGAAAAACCCAAATTTGCAACCCCGTACGACTGGATCGGTGGTGAAACGAATGTCAAAGCGCTGGACGAAAGGTTTTATGACCTGATGGATTTGGAACCGGCCTTCCAGGCGCTGCGCCAGGTGCATGGGTCAGATTTGGTCAACGCGCGGCAGCGGCTTTTCTGGTTT